>JADFHU010000195.1 GCA_022567055.1 Planctomycetota bacterium | reverse complement strand
AGTTCAAAGATGGCGAGATGGCGGCCCTCCGGATGCCAGGACCATGGGGTTTGGGGGTTTGGACTGTCCGTCAAGCGCTGGGCTTCGCCACTGCCGTCGGAGCGTTTCCAGTACAGATTTGGATTTCCGTCGCGGTTGGAACGATAGACGATGCTCTCGCCACTCGGGCTCCATGCGGGGAAGGTATCACTGGCCGGATCGAAGGTCAACTTGGTGGGAACACCCCGCTCTATATCATAGATCCAGATGTCCCTTTGTTCTCCATCGTCCAGACTGTAGGCCAGGGAACGGCCGTCGGGAGACAGTTTGAATGATGCGTACCTGTCCGCAGGCATGAGCAACTCGCGGCCTCCCTTTCGGTCCACCCATTCCAGCTCGTAGAGGCTTTCACTGATACTACCTCTTACATAGACAAGGGTGCCATCGGCCGAAACGTCAAAATGAGCGCCACCCCTCTCATTGGTGGCAGTGGCAACCTCTTCGAGCACGGGCGACGGCTGGCCCCTGAGCGTCAACGAATCGAGATCGAAGGCCGCGGCAAAGAGTGTGTCCTGATGGAGGTAAACCAGATGTCCACTGGGCAGGTAACGGGCATGATAGCCGCCCTGCCAGATGAGCTGCGGATCTCCTTCTGGTACCCGTTGGACCATGATGTTCGCCTCATCGAATCCGCTACCGCCGATGCGTGCGGTATACAGAACAGCGTGGCCGCCGGGAAGGGCCTGAGGCCAGCGATGGGTCACCTCTTCATCGGACAGTGTGGTCAACGGCTCTGGGGATCCGCCAGCAGCAGACGAGACACGGGCGAGCCCGCTCGTTGGCGATGGTGCAAAGATGATCCAGCCGTCATCTGACCAGTCGATGCCCCGAGTTGTGCCCGTTTCACAGAGTGTGATGGCGGCTCCGCCGGTGACCGACACTTTTTTTAACGTTCTCTCGTAGTCCTTGCGGAAGGCGATCCACTGGCCGTCGGGGGAAAAGCAGAACTGATTGGCGGTCTCCGCGGCTGTCAGTTCGGTGGGTTCCAGTTGATCCAATCGCCTGAGATACAGTTTGTATCGACCTACGCCCCCTTCCGGGACGAAGAGGTAGGCCAGAGTCGACCCGTCGGGGGAGAGCCGGACGGCGGTTCCTTGTCTAAGATCCAGATTGCCTTCTACGCCGAGGTCCATGCTGATGCGGCGGATTGGGGGCGGCTTGGGAAGAGGTGGAGGCGTTTCAGGCTTGAGGAACCAGGTCAGGGCTACCGCAATCAGAGTAATCAGCACCATTACCCCAATAGCCAGCAACGGATTAATGCCACTGTGCTTCCCGGCTTCCTGGAGTGCCCGGTCGGAGAGCCTGATGATAGAGCTGGTGGGATCACCGAGGGCCTGTTCCAGGTCAATGCGGGCATCGCCAATGTCTCGTAAGCGTCGCTTGCGATCCTTGTTCAGACACTTTCGCAGGAGCAGGTGGATCGTCGGTGGAGTGTTTTCCGGCAGGGCTGCCCAATCCGGTTCTCCCTTGATGATGGTCGCCAGCGTTTCGGTGACATCCTCGCCCTGGAACATCCGCTTGCCGGTCAGGCATTCAAACAACACGCAGCCGAAAGACCAGATGTCACTGCGTTTGTCCACCGGCTTGGCACGCGCCTGTTCCGGGCTCATGTAGGGGGCCGTGCCCAGCAGTTCGCCAGGGACGGTGGTCATGTGGGTTATCGTGGGGGATTCGGCTTCGTCTGCGATAGATGCTGGATCGACCACTACCTTGGCTAGACCAAAATCCAAGACTTTGACATGACCGTCAGAGGTGATCTTGACGTTCTCCGGTTTCAGGTCCCGATGGATGATGCCCTTCTCGTGGGCGGCTTCCAGGGCCTCGGCAATCTGTTTGCAGCAATCCAGGGCCTCTGGGACGGTCATGGGTTCGCGTTTGAGGCGTTCGCCTAAGGTTTCGCCTTCCACCAACTCCATGACCAGGGCATGGGTGTCGTCGTGATGCTCGATCCCATGGATCACGGCGATATTGGGATGGTTCAGCGAGGCGAGGGCCTTGGCCTCGCGGTTAAAACGTGCGAGGCGGTCCCGATCCCCGGCAAAGGACTCCGGCAGGATCTTGATGGCCACCTCACGGTCCAGCTTGGTGTCGGTGGCACGGTACACCTCTCCCATGCCACCTTTACCGATCTTTGCGATGATCTTGTAATGGGCGATGGTCGTGTTGATCATGGGGGAAGTGTAACGGATTATCCTGCTGCTGTCAGCCACCGGCGAGCTTCAAGCCGGAATCACCCTGACCGGCGTCATGTCTCTGAGTGGTTATTGCAGAAGGCGAAGAAACACGGCTGCAGGGGACTAATCTTAGGGAATCTGCCTCTTCTCCTCGTGGCGTCTGAGCCGCTCCTCCCTCTCCCTGATCCAGCGTTGCCCAAGGCTCTCCTGCTCAAGCCCTAAAAGCCCATCGGAACATAGCCAGGCTTCTCGTACCGCTACGGTTCCTGGGGAGAGGAGATCTTATAGTCAATTTCCCAAAAACTGGGGCGGGAATTTTCATTTCAACTAGAAGTCATCCCAAAACCTCTTTCGACTACGATTGGCTGCAAAGCCCGTGGATCGGCGCTGTCGGCGAAAAAGGTTCTCGACGTACTTCAGTACGCCGCCGAGCAATGGCCGCTTCGCTGGCGCCTTCGGCGTCCACCTCTGAGTTTTCCACGGCCTTTTCGCTCAATCTCGTTACAAAACAGGTTTTGGGATAAACTTCTAGTGATTAACCTTCCTTACGTGCCGCGCTAACAGAGGTACAGCAGATTATTCTCAAACACTTGAATCTTCAAGAGGAGGTTTATCGGACAATAGTGAGGATAACTAAATTCCGGTGTCATGCATTTTGAATAAATGAAAAGTGGGATATACTATACGCTCGATGGCACATCACGTTTCTTGAAATGTCAGGACGTGGGAGAAAAAAGTCACACAGTGCCCGTGGGGGCTCAATGTTTCCCATACATCGATTCTAGCGCCATGCAGGAATTCCCCAAGGTCAAGCTATAGGCGAGAGTGAAAGAAGACCAAGCCTGGACGCGTACTGTCATCCTACGGGGGGAGAAACGCTTTTGACGGTTTGAAGGACATCGCGCCTGACGCATGCTTACCGAAGGGCTCGCGCAGAAAAATGGCAGCCTTGAGGCGTCCGCGCAGGGTCGCTCAAGCCGCTAGGGAATTTCAGCGAGAACGGCAGAGATTCGCCAGTGCAGTCGGCTTGTGGCCACAGAGAAGCAGAGCAGTACCAGCCTTAATCAACGTGGAGCTTTTCCTTCTTCGCGTAGGGGCTGCGGACAGTGACGTCCGATTCAGGCAAGGAGGCTTGCAGCCCCTACTTTCTGATTTGGACAACTTTGGTGTCGCTGGAAACGTTCAGTCAATCGAGCGCTTCTTAGAGCCCCTACGCAAAATGACTCTGCATTCAAACGGCTTTTTCTGTGTCTGGACGGCGTCAGGCTCCATCGACCGTCCTCGGACGGCCTGCTTCGCCTTCCTTGCCAGACACAGAAACGCTCGTTTTCAGTGCGACGATTCATTTTGATAGGCACTCTTAGAGGTCGCAGAGTGTTTGTACTATTGCGAGGTTTGACTTTAAACTGTCCTCATCGCCATCGAAAGAGCAGTGATTATTAGCGGAAATGACAATAGCAGTAGCTTGCATAAACCAAGCATCCGGGACTGGCTTCCAACAGTGTGACAGTAAGGGACCGGCAAGAAATAACTTGGACTTTTGAATGCCCAATTGCACCCCATCTTGGATCGCTTCTCAATCGCGAAAACAGCGGCTTCCTTGGAGCAAAGCTGGCTGCGATAGCAGCATAAAAAGCATCTCAAGCAATCCGCGACGTAGAACGGCTACGCCTGTGGTTTCGCTCAATCGGGCGCGACCCAATATGGGGCACACTTGGACCCCAAATTGTCCAACTTATTTATTGCCGATCCCTAACAGCCGGTTTCCTTGCCGATAAATCGGAACCCGCTGTCTTTAATCGCCATCAACGGTCAAACCAACAAATCGAGCGAGTACGGCGTCCATCGGATTGGCAATAGTATAGAGGGAACTGCCGGCGAAGAGTAGACCGACGGGCTTGCGATCGTCTGCCTTCTCCTTGCCCTTCCCGTCAACAACAACCAACGACCCCGAATCGCCGGGTGCACTGAAACTTCCCGGTGATATGACGATCTGATTCACGAAGCGAGCCACCCAACCTGACTCATAACTGTAATTGACATTAACGACGGCGTTTAAGGCGACGACCTGTCCTTTGGTAAAACCAGTTGTCCGTCCGTATTTCTTTACCTTCTGGTTGATATAAGGTGATACGGTTTTTGTTTTTGGCCGGCCGTAGCCGTCGGACGGGGTGGCATTGCCAAGAAGGGCTGTCGAACTGACGGCGATGGCGGCATCGATGGTGTTGTCACCACCGGAGAAATCTATAGGCTCGAAACCAATAAGCGTGCCTATCGTGTCACCGGGAGTCGAACCGCCGTCAAACGTGCCCGGCTGGATGACAGGGTCACCTATGAAAGCCAGATTTTTGTTTGCATACACATGGTTGTTGCTGAGGGCATAGACGTTGATACCATCCGTCAGTCGGCACCCGAGGGTTCCGGCGGTGATACTCGGGTGGCCGGTCGAGACGCCGATAGGTACTGCTCGTGGCCATCTCGACGTTGGATCAGGCGGTGGCTCCTCGCCGCCCCCACCGCCTCCCTTGCCGCCTCCCTTGCCGGCAGGTTTGGCTACTGCGTAGATCTTTCCAATCACCAAGGGTCGAACCGGCACTCCTTCAAGGCTGTTAGGAATAGTGGAAACGCCACCAACCTCCAAGAGTACCAGCATGACCGGTTGACCACCCTGACCCCGACCAATTGCGGTACCGACCACGCCATTTATGGCCAGGAGTTTATCCGTGTTCCGCTCCTGGACTTCTTTGACACGCGCAAAAGCAGATGCGCTATTTCCCTGAGCAGTTAAAACGCTCGGAAAAACCAAGAGTCCAAACACCGCGACAGCGGTCACCATCGCCTTCAAAAAGACCTGTCTAGTCATGATGCTGTTCCTTTCTGTATCTGTGGATTACAATCCATGTGCAGTTTCAAAACAGAATTGTGTCTAAGAGCACCTACGCAAAATGAGTCTGCATTCGAGTGACTTATTTTTCCTCTGGACGGCGTCAGGCTCCATCGACCATCCTCGGATGGCCTGCTTCGCCTTCCTTGCCAGAGGCAAAAACGCTCGCTCTCGGTGCGACGATCATTTTGCGTAGGGGCTCTAAGCAGACTTGACTTGTTTCACTCGCCCACCATCGGAGCATCGTATGGCTCAGCCCAACGTTATCGGTCGAACAGACCATGAGATTTAAGCCAAAACAGTAAGGCTCGTACCCATGATTTTTCGACTAACCACCCCCATTAAGGGACCGGCAAGAAATAACTTGTACTTTTGAATGTCCAATTGCACCCCATCTTGGATCGCTTCTCAATCGCGACATCCGCGACGTAGAACAGCTACGCCTGTGGTATCGCTCAATCGGGCGCGACCAAATATACGGCACACTTGAACCCCAAAATGTCCAAGTTATTTATTGCCGATCCCTAACTATTAAAAAGTATATGATATGGCGGTGTCAGATACAAACCAACGGGTTGTAGGACTCCGTTTCAAGTCGGTAGACAATAGCTCCCTTTTCAGTCTGCATGGTCTCACACATGCTCTCAGGCCAGCATCAACCTACGCGACTCCCTGGGCGAGTTGGCGTTGGCAGGCTTGGAAGCTGAATGAATCTGGCATAACGGGGCGTCGCTGGAAACGTTCAGTCAATTGAGCCCGTTTGGAGGTCGACGGGAGCGAAGCGATCGGAGTCGCCTTCGCTCGTGCCGTAGAAATGATCGAAACCGCGGTGGTGCGGCGCGTTCGGTCAGGATCCATTGAATAGGAGCGATCGGGTACCTCTCAATCCAAGAACTGCTGCGCCTCGTCGGGACCCGGGGTGGCGTAGTCGGGGTCCTTGGCGCGGATGGTGACGTCTCCGTTCGCCATGGGGCGCACCTCCAGCGGTACGATGGTTGTGCCCCGCTGGTTGATGGTTTGGGCCGTGTGGCTGAGGTCGCGCTTCTGGATACCCACCCGGCTGATGGGCGGCATGTTGGCGTTGACAGAGAGGCTCATCGTTTTGCGATTGAGCGTTGCCTCAAGCCGGATGAGGCCTTTAACGCGCTTCTTCATCATGACACGCGTGACCTTGCCATCGATGCGAACGTCGAAGGCCGCCTTGCCGTCGAGGAAGTGCAGGGCGTAACCCTGCCTGTCACCGCCCTGGGCGAGGATGACGCCGTTGGGGCTTGCCGGCCTCACGTACGCCGAGATGGTGAGCGGCTTGTGTGCAATTTGCGGAGAAGCGGCCACAGGACGGCGTCGGTTTTTGGATGAGGCGATCGGAGCGGGGTAAGTCGCCAGCGTCTCCTTCAGTTTTCGCAAGACGCTCGGCATGTCCGCCACGAGATTCTTTCTCTCCAGCGGATCCGATTCGTAGTCGTAGAGTTCATATTCGGCATGCGCCTCGGGTTCACCTAGTGGTCGCCATTCGACCAATCGATAGCGCTCGGTGCGAATGGCCCTGCCGAGTTTCTTGCGGGGGTAGGCGTGATAGGCGTGGTCGCGGACGCGGACGGCAGGGTTCTTCAAGACCGGGACCAGGCTCACGCCATCGATGGGCTGCGGCCCGCTGGGTGGCTTGAGACCGGCCAGTTCGGCCAAGGTCGGGTAGATGTCCACACTCTCGGCCGGTTGTTCTGTCGAGGAACCGGGCGTGGTCACGCCCGGCGCGATGATCAGAATGGGAATGCGATTGGCCTGTTCGTAGTTGGTGTGCTTGGTCCAGATGCCGAGGTCACCTAGATGAAACCCGTGGTCGCCCCAAAGCACGATGATGGTGTTGTCGGCAAGCCGGAGTCGATCGAGCGCTCGGATCACCTTGCCAATCTGGGCATCGACGAAACTGGTGCTGGCGTAGTAGCCGTGAATAAGCCGCCGCTTGAGTGTCTGGCTTATCTCGCCATGGGTTGGCACCGGCTTGTAGGCCCTGATTTCTCCGCCTCGTTTGACGGCGACGGCCGGCGCGCCCTTGGGGGCTTCTTCATATTCCGGCATCGGCAACTTGGCCGGGTCGTACATGTCCCAGTATCTCTTGGGGGCAGAAAAGGGCAGGTGTGGGCGGACAAAGCCGGCCGCGATGAAGAAGGGTGTGTCGTTGCTGTCCCGTCGGTTCCTCGCCGCCTCGAGTCGGCGGATGGTCTCCTCGGCCACGCGCCCGTCGGCGTAATCTGTGTCCTTGGCGACAGGCGACTCAAAGGCTGCCCCGCGTGGCAGCGATCTGATCTGCCCCAGTTTCTGATTGGTAAACAGCGCTTCTTCTCGGGTGAGTTTTCCTCCCTCCGTGCTCGTAGGATCGAGATACTCTATGACTTTGTCCTTGAAGTGCGGCACGCTGAACGACTGCGGATCGCCCTGATTGCCATGTCCGATGTGAAACACCTTGCCCAGCGACTCGGTGCGATAGCCCTGCCTGGCGAAATACTGCGGTAGCGTGACGGCGTCCGGCACCAGGCCGCGCAGATGACTGCCCAGGTTGTAAAGCCCGGTGGAGGTCGAGTGCGATCCCAGCATCAAGGTAAAGCGCGACGGGGCACACACCGCCTGGTTGCAGTAGGCGCGGTCGAAGCGCATCCCTCGCGCCGCCAGGGCGTCCATGTTGGGCGTCTTTGCCACTGGATCACCATAACAACCCAGTGCCGGCTTGAGGTCGTCGACGAGGATGAGGAGAATGTTCGGGTGCTTCTGTTCTGCAACGCTCAGGTTCAGCGTCAGGGCCGCATGCAGCACAGCCAGGAGTTGAATCGTGTTGCGTGTCTTCATTGTTGCAAATGTCTCGTTGAACCGCCATCTCCCGCGGCGAGACTGGCCTGCTTGAGCAAGAAATCAACGACGGCCCGGTATGGGGGACGGTTCAGCAGGTTAGTGGCTTCCATGGGGTCATCGTCCAAATTGTAGAGCTCTTTCGGATTGAGTTCTTGATCGAAGGCGAAGTGGTGATCGAGAAACAGCTTCCACTTGCCGGGGAGGGGCGCAGCGTTGGACCGCACCGCAACCCACGCGCGTTTATCGGCTTTTCTCTTCGAGGCCTCTTTGTGGTCGTTGGGAAAGATCGGTATGCGGGGACGGAAAGCCCTGCCTCTCAGCGCGGCGAGTTGGCTGACGCTGTCTTCTGCACCACAGGCATTGCCTTTGAGGGGCGGCAGCGGCTTTGCGAGTATGTCTGCTATGGTCGCGAACATGTCCGTGAGCGACAGCAGACGTTGACAGGTATCCCCCGGTGTCTCGGCATTTCCGTCACCCACACCTCCGGCGGGCCAACTTGCGATGAAGGGCACACGGTGGCCTCCGTCGTAGGTCGATCCTTTGTTGCTGCGTAACGGGCCGGTGAATTGTTTGTTCCCGTTTTCCGAACCGTTGTCGCTGGTGAAGATAAAGAGCGTGTTTGCGATCAACGCTTCTCCCGGACGGCGGGGATCGGCAGTGGTTTTGAGATAGTCCAGCAGCCGGGCGATATGCACGTCGTTTTGGTAGATGAAGTCGAGACGTTTCTGGTGCGTCAGAG
>JADFHU010000194.1 GCA_022567055.1 Planctomycetota bacterium | reverse complement strand
AGACGCTTGAGGAACACTATCGGGAAGTGGTACAGTGGACAAGCCGGAGAATCGAGGCGAAGTTTCCACTATGGAATAATCGTTCTAGGCGGGCCGAAGCCTATCTGGGACTAAAGGAAACGGAGAAGGCCACCGCTGACCTGGAGTGGCTGGATCAGCAAAGAAAAGGCTCATCGTACCAGGCGGCCCAGGCGGACGAGTACAATGCCCTCGCCTGGCGGTTGGTTGCCGGACCGGAGGAGCTACGCAACGCCGAGGAGGCCCTGAGGCTTGTGCAATTGGCATTCAAGTCGCAACCGTTCAACCCTGATCTCCAAAACACGTGGGGGGTGGCGCAGTATCGCAGCGGTCAATACCAAGAGGCCCTGACAATTCTCCAGGCGGCAGATCGAGCCCATCGGATTCAACATCCGGGCGGTATTCCCAGAGACGTGGCGTTTATCGCGATGGCGCAGTATCGGCTCGGTCAACACGAGGAGGCGAAGAAGTCGCTGGAGCGTTTGCGGGGGTTGCTGGAGGGTTCCTACGCCGGCGATCCTGAGGCCCAAGGATTATTGCGTGAGGCCGAGGAGCTTATCGGCAGATAGTCACCCGCGTCTGACCGTCGGCGTTCAGGCGTTTTGGGGGAGGGAGTTTTCGAGTAGCCTAAGATGCGCAATACAATAACCACCCGATTCTCCATCTCATCTTCAACATGATCAAGATTGGTATCGTTGCCGAGTATTCCGCGACCTACGAGCCTCATGTCGCGACGAGTCGCGCGATCGAGCACTCCTCGGAAGAACTCGGCCTCGCTGTCTCGTATGAGTGGATTTCCACAGTAGATGTCAAGGAAGACTTCTTTGATGTCTACGATGGCCTATGGGTGGCGCCGGGGAGTCCCTACAAGAGTATGGACAAGGCGCTTTGGGCCATACAGTCCGCTCGTGAGCAGGGGATCCCAACCCTCGGCACCTGCGGTGGTTTCCAGCATGTCATGATTGAGTATGCTCGAAACCTGCTGGGCTTTGAGGACGCGCAGCATGCCGAATATGATCCCTATGCGTCAAGACTGTTCATCTCACAACTAGCCTGTTCCTTGGCGGGCAGAGCGCTGGAGCTGTTGCTTGCCCCGAACTCTCGGATCGCCGAGATATATGGCTCTCGCAAGGTGAAGGAGAGGTATTATTGCAACTTTGCCGTGAATCCGGAGTTCATCGAGCCCATACGGAAGGGTCCTATCGCGATCACTGGCTCGGATGCGGAAGGAGAAGTCCGTGTCGTCGAGTACCCGGACCACCCTTTCTTTATTGCGACACTTTTCGTCCCTCAGACGCTCTCGAAGCCAAACAAGCCGCATCCTCTAGTGACCGCCTTCTTGAGGGCGGTAAGCAATACCAGCCGAGGTGACTGACCTTCCGCAGAGAGATCGCCTTTGAATGCAAAGTGGACTTGATTTCCTGTCGTTTTACTCTAGAATGAACGATTACGCTGTCTCCTTTCGCTGTGAGTTGGTTGCCAGGACTTAAGTGTTCCAAAATCAGTCGAACGTAGGGATTATAAAGGATTTGGAGGATTAGGCCGATGATCTCATCCGCTAAACGAAGTGGGTTTACGCTAATCGAATTACTGGTCGTCATCGCCATCATTGCCGTTTTGATGGGCGTCCTCTTCCCCGTTCTGCGACGTGCCCGGGAATCTGGTAAGGACATCATTTGCAGAAACAATATGCGCCAAGTGGGCTTGGGCGCCAACTTCTATGCAGATGACAACAATTTTCTCCTTCCTCGTGGGGCGGCTGGAGACTCATTGGCGGCCTGGTATCAACTCTTCATTCCCTACCTCGCCCAGGATGTGACCGAGGGTTTTGGCGGCGGTCCCGACGATTATCGCAATGTGGCAATCTATCGCTGCCCGAGCTATCCCGATCGGGAGCAGACGGTCTGCTACGTGGTCAATGGCTGGCAGTTCGACAGAGTAGGAGATGACGGCTTTGAGATTTTGACCCCCACGTCGATAATGAAGAATCGACAGAAGGCCAGCACCATCTACCTGGCGGACAATGAGGATGGAAATTGGCGGGCCATCATCAAGAAATCGGACGGGCCGGGGGTCAGGCGTTGTGACGGCTTCAGGCCGAGTCACATGCCCAATTCGACCGTCACCTCCGGTCTTGGCCAGGGCCGCCGCGTGGCCGGTACCCGTCATCGCAATCAGAACGGCTGCAATTTCCTCTTCCTCGATTGGCATGTCACCTGGATGTCCCCGGAAGAGGGCAGCGACCCCTACCTCTGGATGTGGGATAAGTAAGACGCATCTCCGAGCAAAGGAACTCCAGACCTAAAAGACTGGAGACAGTATGCTTTAACCGACATTCGCCAAGTCTGATATGCCATGGATCAAACAGTTATTCGGAGTGTCTTTTGCGTGCGTCGGATGCTACGTCCTGGTCGCTTCGACTGCGGCGGCCGCCGAAGCGCGAAAACCGAATGTCCTCTTTATCGCGGTCGATGATCTCGCCAACTCCCTCGGCTGCTACGGCGACCTGATTGCCAAGACGCCCCACATCGATCGCTTGGCGGCGAGTGCCGTACGCTTCGATAGAGCCTACAATCAACTCCCCCTCTGTAATCCCAGCCGCGCTTCTCTCATGACGGGTTTGCGGCCCGATCAGATCAAGGTCTACGATCTGGATCGCCACTTTCGCGAAGAAGTTCCCGACGTCGTTACCCTGCCACAATCCTTCCGGAAGGCGGGATACTTCGTTGCCCGCGTCGGCAAGATCTACCACTACAATGTCCCCGCGGCGATCGGCACGGATGGCTTCGACGATCCACCTTCGTGGGAAGTAACGGTCAATCCCAAGGGCCGTGACAAAGAGGAGGAGCATCTGATCTTCAATGCCGAGCCGCATCGCAAGATCAGTGCGGCGCTCAGTTGGCTGGCCGCCGAGGGCGCCGATGAAGAGCAGACCGACGGCATGGTCGCCACGGAGGCGATCCGTTTGATGGAGCAACACCAGCACAGGCCCTTCTTTCTCGGCGTGGGGTTCTTCCGGCCGCACACGCCTTACGTCGCGCCCAAGAAGTACTTCGATCTGCATCCGGCCGAGCAGATGCGACTCCCCTATGCCCCGCCTGGGGACCGGGACGACATTCCCACCGCCGCGTTCGCGCACAACTGCCCGCTTCCCAACTACAACCTTCCGAAACCCATTCTCCTGCAAGCGCTGCAAGCCTACTATGCGAGCGTTTCCTTTGTCGACGCTCAAGTCGGCCGCCTACTCGACGCATTGGATCGCCTAGACTTGGCAGACAACACGATCGTGGTCTTCTGGAGCGACCATGGCTACCATCTCGGCGAACACGATGGGATCTGGCAGAAGCGGACGCTTTTTGAACAGGCATCTCGGGCACCGCTGATCATTCGTGATCCCCGTTCGGCAGGCAACGGTCAGTCCTGCCGGCGTATTGTCGAGTTCGTCGACATCTATCCCACCTTGACGCGCAGGGCCGGCATTGCGTCTCCCCGTCACCTTGCCGGTCGGGATCTGACACCCTTGCTGGAAGACCCGCTGGTACCTTGGGAGGGATACGCGATCACGCAGATTTTGCGGCCCGCCGATGGCCGTCTTGCCGAGCCGGTGATGGGCTGTAGCATCCGCACCGAACGCTGGCGTTATAGCGAATGGGCCGAAGGCAGGGCGGGGGTGGAACTCTACGACCACCACTGTGACCCGATGGAGTTCAACAACCTGGCCGTTACACCGGATCCGACCGCTGCAGCGATCATACAGAAGCTTCGTCCATTGCTTCGCGGCCGGGCGTCAGGTCGAACACCTAGTACGCCGTTTAACCCCGCGCGGCTGTAACGATGACTAAGCGGCCCAAGTCCGCGCATTGAGAAAAGTGTGGGTTTCCAAACAGAAAACAGTATGATTGCCTCCATCGGTTTTTCACCTGGTTAGAAGACCGGTATTCAGCCGAAAACGAGAACCTCGTGGGCTTCAGGCGGGTCGGCCGTGGTTCGCTGAAGAGGATTGGCCATGAAAATCGAGATTCCCATGGTAGGTCTGGCGTTTGTCGCTTCGATCTGCGTTCTGAATGCGGCGGCAAATGATGCCGTGCAGCTGGTAGAAACGCCCCAGGGAGGGAGACAACCCAAGCTTGTCGTGGATGACATGCAGGGCGTGCATCTGATCTACTACCAGGGCGATCCTCAGGGCGGCGACCTGTTTTACTGCTACCGACCCAGGGGAGGCCTCTTTTCCCAACCCTTGCGCGTCAACGACGTTGCCAACAGCGCCGTTTGTATGGGAACCATACGGGGCGCGCAGCTCGCCGTGGATCCGAGTCGAACGGTCCATGTGGTGTGGAATGGGTCCAGGAAGGTCACCCATGCGTCTTCCCACCCTCCGATGTACTACGCGCGGCTCACGAAAGATTTGAATTCCTTTACGCCGCAACAGCCAATTTCCGGCCCGTGGCTTGTTGACGGCGGGGGTGCCGTAGCGGTGGACCATTCGAGTCGTGTCTTTGTGTTTTGGCATTCAGCGCCCCCGGGGTCACACGCAGAGGATCGGCAGGTCTACATGAGCGTGTCCAACGACAGCGGCAAGACCTTTGGCGATGGACGGGCGATCGGTGCTTCGGGACGGGGCGTTTGTCCCTGTTGTTCCATGCAGGCGACGGTAGATGAAAAAGGGACTCTTTACGTGGTCTATCGCGCTGCGGATAAGAATATTCAGCGAGATATCGATCTTCTGGTGTCGAAGGATGCCGGGGTGAGTTTCAAAAACCTGACCTTGGATCGCTGGCGGCTGGATGCTTGTCCCATGAGCAGCATGGCTTTTTGTGAGACGGAGAATAGCATGCTGGTGGGCTGGGAAACGGAGGGACAGATAAGGTTTACCTCCGTTGCGAAAGGCACGGCCCAGGCGGGTCCGATTGTGTCCCCGCCCGGTGGGGCCCAGGGCGGAAAGCATCCTGTCTTTGCGGCGACACCCCAAGGTGGCTTTTTGCTGGCGTGGACGGAGGGCACCGGCTGGGCCAAAGGAGGTTCGGTGGCGTGGCAAGCGTATGACGCCGCGATGCTCCCCTTGGGGGATGCCCAACGTCTGCCTGCCGGCGTGCCGGTATGGAGCTTTGCGGCGGCGTATTACGACCAGGCGCAGAGAGTCTTTCGTCTTCTCCACTGACCCGAGGGTCAGCCCGGGAGGGTGCACCAGAGAAGAAATTCGAAATACGAATATCGAAACTCGAAACAAATCCGAAATCTAAATGACCGAAATCCTGAACGGCGAGTTCTGTGTCGTCGAATGGCGGCTATCCCCTGTTTTTGTCATTCGGATTTTATGATTTTGAATTTGTTTCGGATTTCGCGTTTTGAATTTCGGATTTGACGGAGCCCACATAGCCAAGTATTCAGAGGTTAAGTATGACGTCACACCGGATGACGATGTTGGGGACGGGACTCATCGGCCAGTTCTACACGGCGACCTTGCACGGTCTGCGCAGCAGGGACCGGGTGCACACGGTATTCTCCCGCGACGCCAAGCGTGCCGAGACATTCGCTCGAGAAAATGGTATCCCTAGGGCAACCGCAAATCTCGAAGAGGCAATTTGCGACCCGGATACCGATGTCGTCGTGATTGGCATTCCCAATGATCGACACCGGGAAGCCGCCGTGATGGCGGCCGAAGCCGGCAAACACGTCCTCTGCACCAAACCGCTGGGGCGGACCGCCGCCGAGGCCAGAGAGATGCTGACGGTTGTGGAAAAGGCCGGCGTCTTTGCAGGTTATCTCGAAGACCTGGCCTATACGCCGAAGACCCTAAAGGCCCTGGAGTCGGTCCGCAACGGATCCATTGGCAAAGTCCTGTGGGTGCGTTCCCGCGAGACTCATCCCGGCCCCCATAGTGATTGGTTCTGGGATCTGAAACGAGCAGGGGGCGGTGCCATCATCGACATGGGCTGCCACTGCATCGAGATCATTCGCAATTTCATCGGTAAGGATGTTCGGCCACTCGAGGTCATGTGTACGGCGGACACTCTCGTGCATCCGATTGAAGCCGAGGATTCCGGTATCGGCCTGATTCGCTTTCAGAACCGGGCCATCGGTCAGTTTGAGGTCAATTGGACCTTCCGAGGCGGCATGGACCTGCGCGATGAAATCTCGGGGACCGAAGGCACGATTTGGTTGAACCACTGGTTGCGCACCGGTTTCGATCTGTTCTCGGCGGTGGGGCAGGGCGGATATGTGGCGGAAAAGGCAGAAGGGGACACGGGTTGGCTCTTCCCGGTGGGAGACGAAGTCGGCGCGCTCGGTTATGTCGAAATGTTTCGTGACATGCTGGATTCGCTCGACGGCCAGAAAGCCCCTCAAGAGACCTTCTACGATGGCTATGTGGTGAATACCATCATCGATGCCTGCTATCGCTCGGCGAAATCCAAGCGGTGGGAGCCCGTCGAACTCGAGGACTGGCGCGGTAGAGACGACGTGGAGGACCTGGCCAAAGAGACCATCATCGACGGGAAGTATATTCTCATCAAAGAGGAAAAGATGCCCGATGGCCGCACCTTCCAGATACTGAAGGACAAGAGTAACGGCAAGATCATCCAGCGGGAGGCCACCGCGTGACACGACTGGCCGGAAAGACCCTTGTCGTCATCGGGGGGACGACCGGTCTGGGGCTCTCCGCGGCCCAAGCCTTCGTAGGGCAGGGGGCTCGCGTGGTTGTGGTTGGCCGCAGTCCCCAGAGTGTGGACGCCGCGGCAGAGCGGCTCGGCGAGCAGGGTGTCGCCCTGGTAGGAGATGCCACCGACTCGAGCACGGCACCCAAGGCCATTGCGACCGCTAAGGAATCCTTTGGGACCTTCGATGGCCTCTATCATGTGGCCGGCGGCAGCGGTCGACGCATGGGCGATGGTCCCCTGCACGAACTGACCGATGCCGGGCTGACTGAGACGATGTCGCTTAACTTCAACTCGCTCGTCTATTCGAATCGCGCCGCCGTGCAGGCGTTCCTAAGGGATCGAACGCCGGGTTCGATTCTGAATATGAGTTCCGTACTCGGTTTTTCTCCTTCGCCGCGCCATTTTTCGACACATGCCTACGCAGCCGCCAAGGCCGCCATCGTGGGTCTTTCGAAATCCGTCGCCGCCTACTACGCGAAGGACAATATCCGAGTCAATGTCATCGCCCCGGCCCTGGTGGAAACACCCATGTCCGCACGCGCCAGTTCGGACGACGAGATCCGCAGATTCATCTCGACAAAGCAACCCTTGGACGGTGGCCGAATCGGTCGCCCCGAAGATCTTGACGAGGCAGCGATCTATTTCATGTCCAATGGTTCGAAGTTCGCCACGGGGCAGGTCCTGGCGATCGACGGCGGCTGGACCGTTAGCGAAGGGCAATACGGTCCCTAAAGCGAGGGTCTAAGCGCGTGCCCATTACAAGAGAATCGTTGAAACTCAATCAGAAAAAGACCCACGGAGGTGTAATGCCCTATGGACCCTGCTCTCGACTATCTGCAGAAATCTCGCCAGCTCGTCGATACCGTTGAAGGGCAGCTTGAAACGATAAGAACCGTTGCCGATTGGTTTTCCCAAACCATTCTCAAGGACCGCATGGTGCACCTCTTTGGCTCCGGCCACAGTAGAATTTTTGTCGAAGAGATGTGGCCGCGCTATGGTTCCTTCCCCGGGTTCAATCCCATCGTCGAGCTGTCGCTGACTTTTCACAACCCCGTTGTCGGCTGCAACGGTCAACGCCAAGCCATGTTCATTGAAAACGTCAGCGGCCTGGCGGAGCGAATTCTGCGCAACTTCGTGCTGTCACAGCAGGACTCGGCCTTGGTCGCCTCATCGAGCGGCTGCAATGTCGTACCCATCGAAATGGCCGAATGCTTTAAGAGGCAGGGTATTCGCGTGGTGGCTCTGGTGAGCCGACAGCATGCGGACGCCACGGAGAGCAAGCATCCCAATGGAAAAAAGTTGATGGATTTCGCCGATGTCACCTTGGACACGGGTGCGCCGGTCGGTGATGCCATGATCTCTATCGAGGGGCTGGAGACACCGGTCGCCCCCGGTTCGACCGTGGGAGGCTGCCTGCTGATCAATGCCATCAAGGCCGAAGTGGCCCAGCGGCTCACTGCCGCGGGAAGACCGCCGAAGGTCCTAACCGCAGCTGCCGTTGTCGGACCGGAGCGAGCGACCGAACTCTTCGAAGCCGCCTACGATGAGCATGCCCGACGCCTGATGAAGGTGTATGACTTCCCTCCAGAATCCGCTTGATCCGCCGGGCATCGGAGGAGTCACACGCCTCGGATCGTGAGCAGAAACAGAAATAGAACGGACCCTAGTACTAGAGCGCAGGTTTGTTTCCTGAACGGCTCTAAAGATGCTCGCACGTAAATAGTTGCGTTAAACTCGAAATACGAATATCGAAATATGAAACAAATTCAAATTTCAAATTACCAAAACTGACAAACACCGCTGGCCTCAGGCTGGCCGGTTCTGTTTTGAGAATTGTTAATTTGGACATTCGATATTGTTTCGGATTTAGTGCTTCGGATTTAGGCCCGAGGATAAGGCTTTTCAGCACTATATTGTGCTGTCGTGCTAGACGTCGTTTAATCGACACAACCGCTACCATTTGACGAGGAGTATCGCCATGAATAGCCTGCGAGTTGCCATCTATCCCGCCGTAACGCTTTTGGCCCTCTGTTCCATTGCATCCTCCG
>JADFHU010000193.1 GCA_022567055.1 Planctomycetota bacterium | reverse complement strand
AGAAGCCGGCAAATCGCCTTCTTCACGGCGGCTTTCACCACCCGGTTGACTGCAGGAGACCTCATTGTCCTGGGTCCGGAGCGTTACTACTGAGACCAATCGACCCTGGGCGGCCTGCTGCTGGAGAACCCCCGGGGGCGTCTGTTCTACCCCAAAGAGCCCCAGGGCACTCCCGAAGTGAAGCCCACCCTCACGATCCTGGTGTTTCGCTGCCTCGGCATACGCTGATGCCCGGGGACCGACTACTGACCCACCGCCCCACAGACCTACTGACCCCCTGACCTACTGACTTCAGGACCTTCCAAATCTCCAAATTCTTACCTTGTTATACACGGGCTCCCACGAATATGCGATCGCCCCTCAGAGCAGACTCTTTGACCTTGAATTCTGAGCCGAAACGTGGTACATTGGGGTGTTTGAAACAACGTACGCAGAAGGAGTGTCCCGACCCATGAATAGCTCTGAGCAAAGACAACCACGCTCCGCGCCGGATCCGGCGGCGGGTCCACTGACGCCTGTGAGCCAGGAACGCCTGCAGTTGCGGCAGACCCAGGCCAGTCTGGGAGTCCTTGAGAGGGCGATCACGCTGCTTAGCGCGGTGAACAAACCCCGGCGCTTTGTCCGAGCCGCTATGGTCTTCTGCAATGATCTGGCCGCTCAGTGGGAATGCGAGAGGGTGAGCCTGGGGGTCGTCAAAGGACGGTACTGTCGCCTGAAAGCGACGAGCCACAGCGAACACTTCACACGGAAGATGCAGCTCATCCAGGCCATTGAATCGGCCATGGAAGAGTGTTTCGACCAGGACACAGAAGTCCTGTTTCCCGCGTCCGCAGAGTCGATCGCCATTGCCAAGGCTGCCGGCGTGCTTTCCCAACAGCATGGCCCGAGCGCCGTCCTGTCGGTGCCCCTGCATCTGGACGAGGGCGTCCAGGCGGTTGTCACCCTGGAACGTCCGGCCGGCAAACCCTTCGGCCCCACCACAGCAGACGCCATCTGCTTGGCCTGCAACCTGTGCAGTTCGAGATTGCTCAACTTGCGGATGCAGGACCGCTGGTTCGGGGCGAAGTGGTTCGATGCCCTGAGTCGCGCCCTGGGCTATGTGCTGGGCGCCCGGCACACATTCACCAAGTTGACCTGTCTGCTGCTGACCGCCTTCGTCCTCTTTGCCGTTTTTGCCAGGGGAGAGTATCGCACCAAATCCTCTTGCATCCTGGAGGCGTCTGTCCAACAGAGTATCTGCGCCCCCTTTGACGGATACCTCAAGGCGGTTCACATCGAGGTCGGGGATCGCGTCGGTCCCGATACAGCGCCTTTGGCGGAGCTGGACACCGTCGAGTTGCGACTCCAACTCGCCTCGGCCAAGGCGCAATCCCACAGTCATCTCAAGCAAAGGGATGCATACATGGGGGCCGGTGAAATGGCCCAGGCTCAGATTGCCCAGGCCGATGCCGACAAGACACAGGCGGAAATAGACTTACTGAACTATCGCATCGGCAAGGCCAAGCTCACCTCTCCTTTTGAGGGCACGGTGGTGCTGGGCGATCTAAAGCGACAGATCGGTATCCCCGTGCAAACCGGTGATGTACTCTTCGAAGTGACACCTCTGGAGAGCCTGCGAGCGCAGGTCTTCGTCTCGGAGGATCAGATTCTGGACATCTCCCAAGGATTGACCGGCGCGCTGGCGACAGCCTCCTATCCGGACCAGAGAGTCCCCTTCACCGTGGACCGTATCAGTCCCACGGCGGAGATCATCAACAGCCGCAACGTGTTCAAGGTACAAGTGCGGCTGTCAGCGACACATGACTGGATGCGGCCTGGCATGGAAGGGATCGCCAAGATCGACGTGGGCAAACGCAGATACGTGTGGATTTGGACGCGTAAACTGGTCAACTGGATCAGACTGAAATTCTGGTTTTAGAATCTGGTTTTCGAAACGGGTTTTCGAAACGGGGGCTATGCAGTGAGTGGCCGGAAAGGTTTGATGGGTTGAACTGAAGCATGGCTCAGGATCGTCCTACATTTCATGAGGCGTGGTACCGCGTCGCCGATCTGCAGCCGCGGCTCTTGTCCTCGGTGCGGGTCTTCCGGCAACAGTTTCGCGGACAGCTTTGGCATGTCCTGGAAAACACGGCCAACAACCAATACTCCCGTCTCAACGCCAATGCCTACGCCTTTGTGGGCCTGCTGAATGGATCACGCAGCGTCGCCCAGGCCTGGCAGATCGGCAACGAACAACTGGGCGACGGTGCGCCCACCCAGGGGGAAGTGATCCAGATACTCGGTCAGCTCTACAACAGCAATCTCCTCTATGTCAGCCTGTCGACCGACGGCGAAGCCTTGTTTAAGCGTTTGCAGAAACGCCAGAGCCGCCAGATTCGAAGTTACTTCACCAATCTGCTCTTTATCCGTATTCCCCTGCTCGACCCCGATTGGATCTTGAATAGTTGGTTGCCCTTGTTCGGTCTGTTTTTTAGCCGGTTGGGTCTGCTGGCCTGGTTCCTGCTGGTGGGCACGGGCCTGGGTTTTATCGGGTCCAATTTCAAAGAGCTTTTCGCCCAGGCTCGGGATGTCCTGGCGCCGGGCAATCTTATCCTGCTTTATCTGACTTTCATTGTCATCAAGATCGGACATGAATTCAGCCACGCCTTTGCCTGTAAGACATTCGGAAAACTGAACAAGAATGGGGGACAGGTCCACACCATGGGCGTCATGTTTCTGGTGCTCTTCCCGCTGCCCTATATGGACGCCTCCAGCGCCTGGGCCTTCTCCAGCAAATGGCACCGGGCCGTGGTGGGACTGGCCGGCATCTTCTTTGAACTGGCGATCGCTGCCATCGCTGCCATCGTCTGGGCCAATACCTCCACGGGTACGACCCACATCATCGCCTACAATGTCATCTTCGTGGCCAGTATCTCCACGCTGCTCTTCAATGGCAATCCGCTGCTGCGATTCGACTCCTACTACGTGCTCGCGGACCTGATCGAGATCCCCAACCTCTCGCAGCGTTCCAAGGAATACCTCCACTATCTGGTCAAGCGCTATGCCTGGGGCGTCACGCGGGCCAGGCAGGTGGCCACCAGCCTGGGGGAACGGCTGTGGTTCTTCTTCTACGGTCTGGCGTCGACGGCCTATCGCATCTATATCTCCATACGCATTGCCCTCTTCCTCAATGATCGGCTCCCGGAGCAGTTCTTCTTTTTGGTCCCCTTCTTCATCTTCTCCGCCGTGGTGGGCTGGATCTTGATGCCCCTGGGCAAGTTTACGAAATACCTGTTCACCGGCGCGGAACTGGAACGTACCCGGACTCGCGCGATTCTCTGCTGTTCCTGCTTCGTGGCCGCGCTGGTCTTCTTCCTGGGGATCGTCGAGGTCGCCGACCACTGTCGTGTCGAGGGCATCCTGGAACCCGAGGACCTCAGGATGGTGTATGCTCAGAGCGATGGCTTCATTCAAGATTTCGTTGATTCCGGCACACGGGTGACGGCCGCGCAGATACTGGTGGACGCGACCAATCCTGACCTGGAAGCCCAGCAACGGATTCTGGCGGCCGAGCGCCGGCGACTGCTGGTTCAGTTGCGGATTGCCCACACCGAAGAAACGGTGGCCACGCAGATCCTCGAGGAACAACTGGGGGCACTCGACGAACAGGTGGCGAGAATCAACACGCAACTCGCCGATCTCAGACTCAGCGCCCCCATCGCTGGGATCTGGCATGCGCCCGAACTCTGGCGTATGAAAGGTCTCCATATCCGGAGAGGCCAAAAGATCGGCCAGATCGGCACGCCCGATGCCTTAATCATGCGTGCCACCGCCTCTCAAGCCATCGCGGCTCTGCTCAGCTCGGCTCAGGAGCAGGTGCACATTCGCCTCAAGGGCTATCCCAGGCACCTATTCACGGGACACATCACGATGATCGCCCCCATGGGCCAGGAGACCCTGCCCTCACCGGCCTTGGCCTACCAGGTGGGAGGAGACGTTGCCCTCCGCTCGGATGACACCGGCCGGCCCAGAACAGCAGAAAAGATATTCGAAATCCAGATCGATCTCGATGCTCAAGCCCCGGAGATCTTCCGATCCGGCCAGCGGACCGTCGCCCGCGTCGACCTCCCCCCCCAGCCCCTGTTGAGGCAGTGGTATCGTCTGGCACGCCAACTCTTCCAGCAGAGGTTTTACATCTAGATGGAGAACTCCCCTTCCACATGGCGGTGCATACTGGACCAGAGACGCGCCTCTCGGCCGCAGCTCGAGGGCTTGGATGTCTACGCACATCGGGTCAGGGGCTCGGCCCAGCGCCTGAGCGGCACAAGACATCGCCTGCGACGCCGAGCCCAGCGGGTCCTCGATCTGGGCCGGCTCTACCAAGATCTCTCGAACGACGCGTTGCGGGAGACTGCGGTCGAGATGCGAACGCTTTTTCGCTGCCGTCAGGACAAAGCGACGGATCTGGAGCGAGCCTTTGCCCTCATCCGCGAGGTGGCCATCCGGCAACTGGGCGAAAAACACTATCTTGTCCAAGTCATGGGTGGATTCGCGCTGGCACAAGGCTCGATTGTGGAAATGGCCACGGGCGAAGGCAAGACGCTGTGCGCCACGCTGCCGGCGACCGTGGCTGGCTGGCGGGGCATGGGTTGCCATATCATTACCGTCAACGACTATTTGGCCGAACGTGACGCCCAATGGATGGGACGAATCTACAGTTTTTGCGGAGTTCGTGCCGATTTCGTACACCAGGGCATGGAGCCGCATGCCCGCAAGTACGCCTACCAGGCAGACGTGACCTACTGCACCAACAAAGAGGTCACGGCGGACTTTCTCCGCGACAGAATCATCTTGGGGCCCAACAGAGACAGCAACCAGGTCCTTCTGGCAAGAATCGTTGGCAACCAAACGCGCCGACTCAATCAAGTGGTCCAAAGGGGGCTCAACTATGCCATCGTCGACGAGGCCGATTCGGTCTTGATTGATGAGGCCGTGACACCCCTGATCATCTCGGGACCTGCCCCCAATGCCGAGCAGCTCGACGCCTATCGCCAGGCAGCGACCCTGGCGGAGACCCTTTCACTCAACGTGGACTACGTCATTGACATGAAACATCGTGAGATCAAACTCACACCCAAGGGCCGACGACGACTGGAAGATCAGACTGCGGCCCTCGGTGGCCTCTGGCGTGTTTCGCGACGGGCTCACGAAATGGTCACCAGAGCACTCACCGCCACGGCGTTCTATCGCCGAGACAAACAGTATGTGGTCGACGAGCGAAAGGTGGTTATCGTAGACGACTTCACCGGACGTCTGATGCCCGATCGCTCATGGCGTGACGGCCTGCATCAGGCGGTCGAGGCCAAGGAAGGGCTGGAGTTGACGCCCGTCAAGGACACCCTGGCCCGGATCAGCTTTCAGCGATTCTTCCGGCTCTATCGGAAACTCGCAGGCATGACCGGAACGGCCCTTGAAGCGTCTCAGGAATTCTGGAGCATGTATCATCTACCGGTGATTACCATCCCCTACAATCGACCCTGTGTACGTCGGCAGCTCCCGGAGGTCATCGTCCCGACGGAAGCGGAAAAGTGGGATCTTATTGTCGAAGAGATCGCCACCTTGCACGCTGCGGGACGGCCGGTGCTGATCGGCACCCGCAGCGTTCAAGCCAGCGAACATCTGAGCCGCCTGCTCAAGGACAAACAGCTCGACCACCAGGTCCTCAATGCCGTCCGTCACAAGGAAGAGGCCAGCATCGTCTCCCTCGCCGGACAGCAGGGCCGCATCACGGTGGCCACCAACATCGCCGGCCGCGGTACGGACATCAAACTCGGTCCCCAGGTCAAGGCGCTGGGCGGTCTGCATGTCATCTCTGCCGAAAAGAATGAGTCGGACCGCATCGACCGGCAGCTCTTCGGCCGTTGTGCCCGCCAGGGGGACCCCGGCAGCAGCAGCAGTGTCGTCTCTCTCGAAGACGAACTCATCCGGCGGCATGCCCCAAAGGCCTATCAGAGACTGACGCGATGGAAGCCCCTGACTGCCAAGGGCCTCTTTCGGACCGCGCAGAACCGTGCCCAGCGCACGGCCCGACAGCAGCGTCGTCATGTGGTCAAAAGTGACCAGTGGCTGGATCAGCAATTGGGCTTTACCAATTCCCTGTAGAGATTGGAATCGACGTCATGCTCATCGGTACGCTATCGGCAGATCTGGCCTTGCAGGGTGTCGTCTCGCTGAAGCAAAAGAGAAGCATTGTCAACGGGGTGAAGGGCCGCCTCAAGAGCCGATTCAACTGTTCCATCGCGGAGGTGGACCACCAGGAGAGCAAGATTCTCGCGACGATTGGCCTCGCCATTGTCTCGAACGATCGCCGATTCCTCGATCAACAACTCGACAGCATCCTGGCCTTCTTGCGGGCAGACGGTCGCTTTTTCGTCAGCAGGGTGGAGCGGGAAGTGTTTAGTTGAGTTTTAAGTTTTAAGTTTTAAGTGTTAAGTGATAGCGGCGGAAATGGGTGTGTCGCTAGACTCCGGAACCGGGGGACTTCCATACCCTAGCGTCTCAGGTACGACAGTTTCTCGGGCAAGGGTATATTGTTGCCGTACTGGTCTTCGCCATACCCTGCATCGGCCAGGAGCCGCAGATCCTCCAATACCCTGCGGTCTCCGATGATCTTGACCGTCATGTCCAGACGAATGTCTATCTTGCCGTGCGCGAGCAAGCGACGCACTTCATTGACGGTGCACTTCTGCAGGATGTCATCTTCTGACCCCGCATCCTCTGTCAGGTCCAAGGGCTGCTCATAGATGACGATCAGCCCCTCCTGAGCCAAATTGAGCAGCGCCTCCTGGATCTGTGTCCGCATGAACTCGGGTGACCCGCACTCGCCCGCCAGATTGAGCTGGGCAATGCGTTCGGCCAAGAACCGCCTTTTTTGGGCATTGATCTTTTCGTTGATGCGAAAAAGCTCCAAGGGGATGGCCACATTTACGGTCTCATCACCCAACTCCATGCGCACATCGGTACCGTAGTGTTGGGCAATCGAGGCCGCCAGAGTAGAAGGACGCACATGAAAACCACGGTAAACCGGAATAGACACGTCGATCGCTGTCTCTTCGACATAGCGTTTCAACATGGATTGACAGAGGTCACGCGCCGCCACCGTGTAGACGACCGTATAGCCGATAGCATAGCGGATCAGCACCTGCAGCAGTTCATCGGCCCGGATCAAACTGTTCAGTGAATCCGCCGATCCTTCCTTCGGAACATGGACATAGCGCTGAAAGTAGCCGGCCAGGGAACAGCCGACCGAGAGCAGGTGCATGGCCACACTGATATGCCCGCGTAACACCATCAAATCACTGTCCACGTCTTCAACTTCGGTGTCACAGACATAGGTGTCGTAGAGCGATTGAAGATTGTGGAATTGATCCTCCAGGTTGCAGAGGGTCTCCTGATTGACCACGTCCGACTTGAAGTGGCAGCAGTCGTCGACCTCGGGCATTCTGACCCCTCTCAGACCGCGGGTCTCTTCGCTGAGGTTTAAGAATGCCGTGGCCAGCAGGGTCACAGTTTCGTACACATTGTCGATTTTTCGCGTCTCAACGTCGTGTGGCAAGCGCCCCGGTGGGAGGGCTTCCTCATAGACCTCAACCGGGGTAGGATCCTGGGGAATGTCCAAGCCCAAATCGGTGGCCTCCTCCAAAATCCGAATCGACGCTTCGAGAACGATGGTGCAGACGTAGGCCAAGGCCTCCTCGGTCGCATCCAAGAAATCACCTTCTATGCGGACCAAGCGATAACCCGGCAAGGCATGCTGGATGTGGAGCAACTCATAGCCCACATCGGCAAAGACACGAATCGTGGTCACCCAATGCCGAAAGCGACGCCACCGTTGATTGTTTTTTGCACCATAGGCGTCCAGAAGCTCGTGAATCTCGATGGCCTGCAGCATCAGACGGCCGAGCAGGGGACGTGTTAGCGCACCGAAGTGCAACTGGTGTTTGGGTACGTGGTTGGCCACCGAGAGGAGATACTTAGACCGCTCAGAGATGAACTCGGTAAATTCAGTATCTGATATTGTTGTCGAGACCGCAGACAATTTAGCCACCCAATCAGTCTTCTTCCCGTCCATGCCGCCACCGTTGGCCATGCCCGGGCAGCGCAGACATATCGACAAATGCCGGGACTCGGTTTGACTAAATTCTCCATTTTTTTTTAACGGGCAAGTGCAGGCCGATAAAATCCGCCCGCAGTGCATTGGCAGATCCCAGCAACGGCTGCCCGTGTCGGTGGTCAGTAGCATCGTCCCGGCGGGATCTCCGACGGCCGCCATCAAGAGTGTGGGTTGCATTTCGGTGCAGTCTGACCCATACTGGCGTGTTTCATGGACCGGGTCACGACAAAGGGTTGATCGAATTGGCCCGCATGGCCATGGAGCAGTGCTCCTTCAGGACGCTCCCGACGGCCAAGGCTAAAAATATGACTCTTTTTTCAGACCAGCGCAGACTGGATGCCGCCCGCAAGGTGATCGAACATGTCGGCGGCTTAATCGATGCCCGCTTCTCGGTTCGCCTTTGGGATCGGTCCATGGTGCCCCTGGGCCAAAATGTCGACCCGGATTTCTTCATCGCCATTAACAGTCCGGCTGTCATCGGCATGCTCCTGCGGAGACCCACCCTTGAAAACCTGTTGCTCCAATATGTGAGCGGGTCGATTGACATCCACGGCGACTTGATTGATTTCGT
>JADFHU010000830.1 GCA_022567055.1 Planctomycetota bacterium | reverse complement strand
GTAGACGCGGCGTAGAGGGTCCCATTTCACAGGGAGGGTTGCGAGGGATGGACTCAACCGGCACCCATCGAGGATTGGCGCGCGACAGCGCCCTGTCATTGGGGCGCAGCCGGTGCGATTCTCAACTCGCCCCCCGTGTCGTTGACATCCAGAGGCAGGATGCCGGGACGTGACCTAAAGGGCGCGGTGCGATCGTGGCCGGAGAGGGTGCTGTACCAGCGCTTGTCATGGCCCCGAAAGAAGCTGCCACCACCGCCGTGCGGCACCGCGCAACGTCGCAGCGAGTAGGGTCCCTCCAGGCGATCGGCAATGCCAATCATCAAATCGTAACTCCCATCGACGCCCTGGTCACCATGCCACCGGGCGGCGCCCAAGACATAGCGGCCGCGGATCTTCACCATGAACGCATCTGCCGTGCCAATGGGGCGTCCCTCGCCGTCGAGGAGTTGCCGGGGGTCCTCCGCAAACCCTGTCAGACCCTCTTTCATGCGAGCCAGCATGCCCCCGTTGAAGATATAGTAGACCTGCCCATCGTCATCCGCAAACAGGCTGCCGTCCCGGCTCTTTTCCGTCAGAGGCACAAGGCTGACATCCCTATAGGGTCCCGTCACTCTACCGGTGCCACTCTTCAGTAGCCCCGCACTCATCCAGTTCATGCCGTAGGGGATCCAGTAGGTCTTCCTGAGGTAGTGAATCTCGGGCGCCGTCACGCGCAGCGGGCGACTCCCCTGCCAATCCGCGGGCGGCGTCTTGCTCCAAGTCCCATTCTCTTCAACGGCCCAGGCAGGGCCCAGGGGCCGCCATTTCGTCATGTCCTCGGATCGCCAGAATAGGATCTCACCAGCGCTGGCCTCCTCCGTCCCCGCAGCCACCATCGTGTAGAGACCACAGGGATCGGCCAAGACATGGCTATCACGCAGAGGGAGGTCCGCCACGGGATGCAGTTGGGCCACGGGTCCTCTCTCCAAGATCACGGCGCGTGACGGCCGCAGCAGGGCGCCGGCCACGTTCCACTCCATCGGCACCAGCCCCGGCTTGTCCACAAAGGGCGCATAGCCCCCCCTGTCGCCTGAGAAGGTCATCCAAAGGGTCTCTTCAAGCCCTTTGAAGAGCATGCTCTGTCCCGCGTGCGGCAGGACCAACGCGCGGCGCGTGTAGGGCCCTTTGATCTGGTCCGCCGCTGCCACGAACACGTCGTCGTTTTCGGCGTCCATGCGCTCGAAACGCTCGGAGCAGAACAAGAGGTATTTGCCTCCAAGTTTGGTCAAGAAGGCGCCGTAGCTGCCGACACGTCGGTCTGCGCGGGTGGCGTTGACATCCTTGCGGTCCCGTGCCTCAAACGCCGCGGGAAGCATGGCCCGGGGTTTTTCCGCCAGGCCCTTCAAGTCCTCCGTCATTCGGGCGATGCGGCCATCCTGATAGACCCAATAGGCCTTGCCATCGTCGTCCACGAAGAGAGAGGCGTCAAATCCATCGGGCGTAATCTGACCCATGTCCTCATAGGGCCCGGCGATCTTGCCGGTCGTGCTCATGAGCAGGCCCGTCCCGCCCCAATTCATCGCGTAGCTTATCCAGTAGGTCTCCCTGAAATAGCGTATCTCGGGCGCCCAAACGGCCCGCCCGGTCTTCCCGTTGCCGAGCGACTTTTCTTGTTTCTGCCAAGTCCCGTCCTGGACAACATCCCAGACCTTACCTATCCTCTCCCAATCCTTCAGATCCCGAGATCGCCACACCCAAATCCCTTCGTTCCGGATCTCCCAGTCCGGGTAACCGGTCGTCCCGGTGAGATAGTACCAGCCGTCGTGACCCCGACACACGCTCACGTCACGCAGTGGGATGTCGATGCAGGGTTTTAGCAGTGTAGCCTGCTCACTCGGCCAGGTGCAGTAGAATGCCTCGCTGGCCGGATCGGCCGTGCCGAGTGCCGGAGGTGTTACCGGGGCCCTAGCCGCCTGGGTCGCCGCAGGACTGCGCGTGCAAAGACCAAGACACCACAGCAGTGCGACCAGGTGAGCCGCTCTCATATATATGATCTCCAAACAGGCCCGTCGCTTTCAGGCATTACGTTCTACCGCAAAAAGCGTATCCCAAATCCGGGAGGCAGGCAAGGGTGAAAATAAAGCGGGTTCGGGCACGCTCGGCATGGGAGTCAGCAATCAGTGCTCTGTGATCAAAGGATCTGA
>JADFHU010000192.1 GCA_022567055.1 Planctomycetota bacterium | reverse complement strand
AGCTGAGAAGGTGAAGATACAGGTTGGATCGGCCGCTCCCTTGGAGGAAGAGTTGACCATGGAAGTCGGCGGGCGTGATACCATTTCAGGCTTGCCCCGCAAAATCGTCATTACCAGCGAGGAAATAAGAGAGGCACTCCGCGACCCCGTCGCGGCCATCATTGAGGCCGTGACTGCCACCCTCGAGAAGGCCGAGCCGGAATTGGCCGCCGACTTGATCGACAACGGCATCTACATCTGCGGCGGCGGCTCTCTATTGCGTGGCATGAACACCGTCCTCGCCAACGCCACCGGGTTGACGGTGCATGTGGTGGAAGACCCTTTGAGCTGCGTGGCGCGAGGAACCAGTGTCTACCTGGAAAACCTCGAGATGTGGAAAGACACCATGGACCATACCGATCGAGGCTGGGAATAAGGGATCGGCAAGCCATGACGAATAAGTCCTATAAGCGTTCAAAGAGGATGCTGTTTTCTGGGTTGCTGCTAGGTTCCGTCATTCTTCTGTTCCTTCCGCATGCTGTCACGGGCAAGCTGCAATCCATCGTGACAGGCGTGTTCAGCCTACCCCTCCGCATGGGCAGAATTGCCTCTCTGGCGGCTCGCGTGCCCTTGACGCGGGACTCCGCGAGTGCGTCGGAGTTTCATCGGCTCCAGTTGGACAAGCGGGAACTGACCAACCATGTCGACACGCTACTGGCCATGCTGAGCAAACAGCAGGCGGACATCGAGCGACTGTCGCAGTTGAGATCGATGCCCATCTGGGAACGAACCGGATTCATATTGGCAGACGCGGTGCACACTCTGAGCGTTGACCGGCTGGTGATCAATCGGGGCGAGGAAGACGGGGTCCGCGTCGGCCAATACGTCTTGGCGAGTAACGCCATCATCGGGTCTATCTGTAAAACTGACGCTCGTCTGTCCCACGTCGCCCTCATCAGTGACAGGGAGTCTCTTATTCCCGCTTACATCAACTCGGAGCAAACCTTGGGCATGTTGAGGGGAATGGGTCGCGGCAAGGTGAAGATCACGAATGTGAGGCGTAAACAAAGTGTCAAGGAGGGAGATTTGGTCTACGCCAAGGTGAGACCGGGACGCCTGGAGCATCCTTTTCTCGTCGGCGAAGTCCAGGAAGTCAAAGACGACAGGACCGATCTGCTGCTCCGAGACATCGTGGTAAGACCTGCCGCTAAGCTGCTCGAGGTTCTTAAAGTCAGCGTAATACACTGTGGGCAGCCCATTTGAACTGGATTGTCTTTCTAATCCTCATGTGCGGGAGATTCGGCAAAGATGGAAGCGATGCACTGGATACGCCTCTCTGTCCTGGTGGTCGTCTTCGCGCTGCTGCAGAGTAGTTTGATCGGTGTGATCGGCATTACCACACACCATATTCGGCCCAGCCTCTTCGTCATCTTACTCATCTACGTCGCCGTCCACTCCACTCCCACGGATGCCATCGCGACCTCGTTTCTGATCGGCTTGGTGGCCGATCTCTTCGGATATGCCGTCGGTCCCCAGGTCATCGCATTTGGCGTTGTGGGTACTCTCATCGCAGAGTTGCGTTCATTTGTCGTGCTGAGACAGATGCCTCAGCAGATGTTGGCAGCCTTCGTGGCAGGGGCTCTCACGGCGGGTATCGCGCTGTTGCTTTACCCCCTGAAGGGACAGTCAGGTCCTCCCACGTCACTCTCAGTCCTCCTGGGGCAATCGCTCTACTCGGCAGTGCTTTACCCCTTCGTCTCCTGGCCCCTGGATTTTGTGGTGAGGTTGAGGCGTCGTAGCGCCTTAAGTCCGTGATCACAAGCGGAAATGTACAACAAGCGAATAAAAACCCTAATCATCCTCAGTTGCCTCACGACAATCGTTCCAACGGCGCGGCTAGTACAGTTGCAACTCATACACCATCCCGCTGTTTTCGAGCGGATCGACGACCTCAAGGCCCGCAGAGGCAGTCGTCACCAGATGCAGACCTTACGCGGTCAGATTCTCGATCGCAAGGGCCGGCCCTTGGCCTATGAAGAGGCCGTGTTTCGGCTCTATGTCAGCTACGATTTGACGCAACACGTGGACAGCAGAGTCGCAAGGGCCAATGAAATAAAGGCTTTCCGGATAAAAGATCCTGAAACGCGCAGCGCGGCAATCGAAGAGGTCGAAGCACTGCGAAGAAGGAGGGAGGGGGACCTTGGCCTGTTGCTGGACAAATGCGAACACTTCGGGATTTCCCCCAACAGAATCAATTCCGTCATTCGCCACAAGAATAATGTGATCTGGGACCTCCGAATGCTCCAAGTGTGGAAAGCAGAATGTCGCGACTCCGATTTATACCAGGCCTATCGCGGCGATAGGATCGCAAGTGTGAAAGCTTCGCAAGCACGTCCAGATCTCGAGGCAACAATAGGGGATCCGGATGAACGTCTACTCCTGATCAATGCCATCAACATTCTCGAAATGCACGAGCAGTGGCCGGTCCTCGAATTGAAATCGGATCACGATGTGCTCGCCGCTCAATTGGAATTCCTGGACATCGAGCATTTTGCCATCGCACCGGAAGCCGTCCGCCGCTATCCCTACGGTCAGACTGCAGCGCAAACCATCGGCTGGGTGGGCCCTGTCACCGAGAGAAGCATGGAACTCTTCAAGGGGGACGCGTTGCGTAAATACCGAGTCAACGAACTCTGCGGAAGATTCGGTGGCATCGAATACATGGCCGAACCCCTCTTGCGCGGCCGACGAGGCGAGGAAAGGAGAGATCTTGACGGCAACCTCCTCGAACAGACAGACCCACAGATGGGACAAGACGTCCAATTGACCCTAGACATCGAACTGCAGCGAGACATTGAGAATCTCATCCTCTTCGAGCATCCCCACGACCTTCACTGCCGAGACACTGGCAAGGCAGTGGTGGTCCTTGATATCGAATCCGGCGATCTCCTCGCCCTGGTGTCTCTGCCGACATTCGATCGGACCACGGTGCGGAAAAACTACGATTGGCTGCGAGATCCAAGCAACAGCGGCACTCCGCTCCTCAACAGGGCACTGAACAAACACTATCCGCCTGGTTCCGTGGTCAAGCCCCTGATCTGTGTCGCCGGACTGGAAACACAGGCGATCACGCCTGACGAAACGATTGGTTGTCCTCCACGGGCCGCCCCGATTCCCCCGAATTGTTGGATCTTCAACCAAAGTAACGGGCAGAACTGTCACGATTTTTATTGGACCGACAACAACGCACGAAATGCGCTCAAAGGCAGCTGCAACATCTATTTCTCCCAGTTGGCGGAGCGAATTGAGGCCCGAGCGCTGCAAGAATGGCTCTTCAAATTCGGCTACGGCAGGCAGGTCCCTCTTTTTTCACCCACTGTTCCCGCCGGCCAACAGCGACGATCGCTAAGACAAGCCCCAGGCCGCATATCGGGTCAACCTCCCAAGAACCAACCGGTCACATCGTTTGATCAGATACCCGTGCTGGAAAAGGGCCATCGACGGCTAGTCGGCATCGGCCAAGGCGAATGCTTCGTCACCCCCCTGCAGGTGGCGAACTCGATGGCTACTTTGGCTCGCGATGGTCACGCATTGACCCCGCGGCTCTTTCTAATGCCCGGGGACCCGTCGCCTCGCAATGAGGTCGATTTGCAGATTTCCGATCGGACGCTGCATACCATCCTGGAGGGGCTCGATGCCGTCGTGAATGAAACACATGGAACGGCGTACGAAACGTTTCAGGAAAGCGGCTTTGCGGCTGACCGCGTCCGTGCCTATGGCAAGACGGGTTCCACACAGGGACCCGAAAATGCCTGGTTTGCGGGCTTTGCCAAGGACGATTCGGGAAGAGGAATTGCCCTGGCCGTCGTCGTCGAGGGCGGCCAGAGTGGCAGCCGAGACGCGGCACCTCTTGGGCGTAAAATCATGCGCTTCTGCATCAACCGCGGCTATGTCGGACATCAAATCCGTTCAGGGGACTCTTTGCGAGCTAAGGCCCAGCCCCGGGCCTCTAGGTAGGTTAATGTCTTATCCATAATCTTCGCGACGACCGGACCGGAGACCTTGCCTCCGGTGTAACCGAGCTTTCGGTTGGGCCGACGGATGGAGACGAGTACAGCGACAGCCGGGTCCCCCGCAGGGGCCCCGGCGATGAAGGAGGCCACGTAGGCCCCCTCTTCATAGCCTCGGCCCGATTTCCTGGCAATTTGGGCGGTGCCGGTTTTACCAAACACCTGCCACTTATCGAGTTGGGCCCAGTGACCGGTCCCCTCATTCACGACTGCCGTCAGTGCGTCATCGACGATCCAATTGGCCACTTCCGGATCGATGACATAGCCCACCTGGTCGGCCACCTCGAAACGCGAGTCACGCACTTCCGGAACGCCGTTGCTATCCACGAAGGCCTTGACCAGATGGAGACGAACCACTCGCCCTTCGTTGCAGAGGATGCAGAAAGAGCGAATCAACTGCATGGCCGTCACGGAGATCTCCTGGCCGAAGGGAATGCGCGTGACGCTGTAACCCGTCCACTGATCCGCGCTTCGCAACAGTCCAGTGGCCTCTCCAGACAGCTTTATGCCAGTCTTATGGCCGAATCCCAAACGAACCAGGGCGTCATGCAGGCGTTTCTTTCCCAACCTCTGTCCTATCTTGGCCATGCCGATATTGCTGGACTTGACGAGGATCTCCTTCGCTGTCAGATCCCCAAATGTGTGATAGTTATATTCCTTGATACTTCCGAATCCCTTGCCGTGATAGAGACCATTTTCGCAGAAGATCTTCTCCTCACGGCTGATGACGCCGGCATCCAAGGCGATCGCCATCACCATCGGCTTCATGATGCTGCCCGGCTCATATTGGTCGTTGAGCGCATGGTTGGTAAAAAGCCGTGGATTCTCCGCCCACTGCCGATGCGCGTGCGTTGGGTCAAAATCAGGCAGAGAGACCATTGCCAATATCGCGCCGGTCTTGGGATGGACGACGATGGCATGGCCCGACTCTGCTTCGAAGGCCGTGAGCTGTTCGGCCAGGCACTCCCGAACGAAGCTCTGGATAGTGGCGTCGAGCGTGAGGATCACGCCCTGGCCCGACTGGGAGCCTGATCGTTGCACAGGAGCCCGTAGCAGCGGACGAATGGGACGCCTCGATACGTCCGCCAGTAAGACCTCGTGATCGGAATGACCCCTGAGCAGGGCATCATACTCCAGTTCGATGCCGCCCAATCCCCTTCCGTCAACCGTCGTGAAACCCACCACGTGACTGAGCAGCGGCCCCATCGGATAGGTCCGCAGCCATTGCTTTTCCACCCCCACGCCGAAGATGCGATCCACGGCGATGGCCTCCTCATACCCAACATCCCTTTTAATCTCCAGATACCCTCGGCGTTTGTTCTCCAGGATCTCGCGACAGACGGTGTGAGCACCGATCTTCAGGATTTCCGCGATCGCCGCCGAGGTCTCTTTGACGTCGACAATGGCCCGCGGTTCCACGAAGACGGTCCGGATGGGCTTGCCGGCCGCCAGGACCCGGGCGCGTCCGTCCAAGATAATGCCGCGATTGCCCACGTGGAGAATCCGCTTCTGCTGTGCCTTGATACTCTGCTTAACGAAACGATCATGCTGCCTGTACTGCAGGTCGAAACAGCGGATCATGAGCAGGCTGAATACAACGAACAGCAGAGCGAACAGGACGAGGATGGCGGGCATACGTTTCAAACTCGGTTTGGCCATGGTGGACAGAATATCGGATCTGTCGATGGCCACCTCCTAATCGGCATCAAGGGAAAACTCGAGCGCTAGCCGCTTTTCGACTTGTTCTGGGTTGGTTGAGTTCTCGAGCTGAAGTTGTTTTTGCCAGAGCTGCAGCTCGAGGTGCTTCTTCTCGACTCGCCCCATGCGGAGCGTGTAGAACATCCGACTGTTTTCGTCGCGCAGGAAGATGGCTAGCACCAAAATGGCAACGAAGCAGAAGGTCATGTAAACAAAACAGAGACGAGATACCATGGCGGATGGTTAGGGATCGGCAAGAAGTAAATTGGACAATTTGGGGTCCAGGTGTACCCCATATTGGGTCGCGCCCGATTGAGCGAAACCACAGGCGTAGCCGTTCTACGTCGCGAATTTCGCGATTGAGAAGCGATCCAAGATGGGGTGCAATTGGGCATTCAAAAGTCCAAGTTATTTCTTGCCGCTCCCTAAGGAGCCGCGCCAAAATAAATTCACATTTTTGAGGGTGTAATCGAGTAGTTCCAATCTGGATTCACACGGTATCGTTTCAACGCAACCTGACGCATTTGATCATCTGAAATCTTGATCCCCTTTTTGTAGCCCTTCTCAATCAAGCACGCCCTCACGCCTAGACCCATCTTTGTTTTCGTCGTCCGTATGAAATTCAGCATGCACTCATAAGATACAAGGGGGCGTCCTGCCCAATTGTTGCTGATGAATGAGAACAGACGGTGTTCAACAGGATTCCACTTGGAAGTGCCGGGAGGATAATGGCAGAGCCTGACTTTCACGCCTACACGATCGCAAAAGGCTATCTGCAACTGGTATTTCCATAGACGAGTGCGATAGCTGTTGCTGCCACCGCAGTCCGCCAGAATCAGGATTTCGTCAGCATCCGGATAGTGATGCCGGCCTTCTTTCAACCACCACCTGCGGATGGCATCCACCGCGAATTCAGCAGTATCGTAACTGGTTCCTACACAAACAAAGCCCTTGTTTCGACCCGTGTCGTAGATGCTATAGGAGATACCTACGCCCTGAGCGTCCGACGGAAAATCATGGTCAAAGACTTCTATGCCGTTACGGCTCCAAGTGCGTCCGTCTTTTCGGAAGGATCCAATGAGCTCGCGTTTTTTGGCATCAACGCTGATAACGGGCAGACCCCGTCGGGCGTAGTCCTGCCTTTGCCGTTTGATATAGCGGAACTGTCGATCCCGGTGCTTCGGATCAAGCGGTTTGCTCGATCCTGACTCTATCGTCTTGACGTTCACGCGCAGGGAGAATTTCATCTCTTTGAGGAGCCGCGCCACAGTCTTCGGCGATACGTGGATTTTGGCCCGACGTAATTGTCGGGCGATCTTTTCGGTGGTTTTGCGGGTCCACTTGCAACCAGAAACAGGATCTCCAGCGGTCTCGTACTCCATGATCTCGGCAAGGGCCTCTATTATTTCGGGCGTTTTTTTTTCGTTGAAGTCCGGCCAGCGCCCGCAGTACGCAACCGTTCGTCATCCCAGTCGCCTTCAATAAGCTGACTGCGTCCGTGGGCCACAGTATGCGGATCCATACCGAAGAGTTCAGCAATGTAATGATCGCCTCCGTGCCCTAGTTTTAGGGACTCAAGTCCGGCATACAGGCGCCGTTGCCGCTCATCCAGGGTGCCGAGGAACAATAACACAACCGCTTTGGCCTCTTCGGCGGCCAAATCAGGATGGGACACCACCAAGGTTGCCAGGGACTTTCGCTTTCGACTCTTACGGATCTTTCGCTGGGACCGGTACTGCTTAGACTCAGCCGAGAAGTAGATATAGCGTCCTTGAATCTTCTCTCGCTGTAGTTGGCCAGCACGCACCAACTGGACCAAGGTGTGTTTAGTTTCGACATGAAGAGTCTCTCGGAGTTCGCTCGCACTAGTGCCCGCCTCCGATTGACGCACACAGGCCTGCGCGGTCTCAATCAGGTTTCCGAATCGTGAGAACCAGACGGATTGGCAAGACCACAGACCCTCCGCGTTAAACTTGGCAATGCTCTTGAGGCTGTAATACATGCCTCGATGAGAGTAGCTACTCAAGTAACGTAGTTCATCTAGTTTCCGAAACACTGTAGCTCTCGCAGGACCTCCTAGCACCGCTTGGACCTGTTCGAAGGTGGTAATGCGTTTCTTCCGAAGGAAACGAGCCAGCTTATCTGTATGATATTTTGTAGTTCTCATAATGAGATTATTAGCCTTATAGAGGAGCAAGTCAAGGCCAATATACTCATTCTGAAAACCACCTAGAAGGCCTATAAAGGCCTTCATAGTACGTACATTCAGAAAAACGCTGCGATTATTATGAGACAATTACCCCCATTTAATGTGAATGTATTTTGGCGCGACCCCTTAGGCTATCTCTTTGGGGAGTTGTCGAGGAAGTGCAGGAAGTTGTTAGGCGCAAGGCATAACCCATGACATACGAAGAACTCTTAAAACTTTCGGGGAAAGAATTTGCCGAATACCTAACCAAGCATGGGATCCCTTTGGATGATGTAAACCACTGGGCTCGGCACGCTTCGCTTAAAGACCTGAGAGACGCCGACGCGGGCACCAGAGGGAACCCACGCAGGAATGCAATCATTCGGGAGCGGTTGCTCATGTACGTAACCGAAGCAGCATTTGTAGCATCCCGAGAATCATCAAAAATCCTCGTTCGTTTCACCATTGCGACCTTTGTTCTTACCATTGCGATCGTTGTACTTACTGTCATTCTTGTCGCCTTCGAGTGTAGAACACATGTATTCCCGAAGAGCATTAATGTCTCTCCAGTTCACCCAAAGCAAATACCAAACCACGCCCACACAGAACCAAACCACCCCGATACCGGCGTTCCAGACGGCAATAAACCATCCGCCACGGTTCCAGACCACCAGACCCAAACAGCGATGCAGATCCAGAACAAAACGATGGCGACGATGACGATAAACGTCTTCCTTGATTTCATTATCTAACTCCGATCCTAACAAGTCGATTCAAGGGACAAGCCCTTGATCTCTCTGTTGAGTCCTTCGGAAAT
>JADFHU010000829.1 GCA_022567055.1 Planctomycetota bacterium | reverse complement strand
CTGTTGGCATCGGTCCCAACGTAGACATCGTGGTGATCGGCTTCTCGGCCATCCCTGCCCCACGCCAATGTCACATCGGGGGCCACATCGCTTGCACCGGACTCAGGATTGGGCTGGGTCGCAAACGTGGGTATATAGAAGAACCGCACCTCACTGAGACTGGCCTGCTGGACGAAACCTTGCACAGTGTTGATCGTCATCCGGACATGCCGGGCCGTCGCACCGCCGAAATCGATGGTGCTATTGTGCGCATAGCCCTCGATACCCGTCGCCTGGGCCAGCGGCCCGACGCCTTCGAGAACGGTCCAGTTCGCGCCATCTAGAGAGGTTTCGATGACAACGTCCTTGGCACCGAAGCCCAGGAATGCTTCGATGAGCTGATTCGAGTTCCAGACCCATAGTTCGTGCAACTTGTAAGCCCGATCGAATGCGTACTCGATCGTGGCCGGGATACCGCCGCTGATCCACATGTCGGCTGTATCGGTTCCATGAAGATCGTCCACCAAACCCGAGCCGTCGATGGTCCTCTGAGCCGTGGACTCCCCGAATTCGCTGGAAGCCGTGACCGTGATGTTGCTGATCGGTATAGAGAAGGGCTCGACCTGGAAGTTCCAAACATTGCCCTTGAAGACAGTACGATCGGGCGCCCCATTGACTTCATCCACGCGCCAGTAATAGGTTTCGCCGAAGTCCAGACGACCGGCATCGATTGAAGTGTCGGTCAGCCCCTGTCCCAGTGAGACGCCCCGAGGGTCCGCCGCGCTGGCTTCGTTGACATCAGTGAAAGAGGTCCCGAAAGACACATTGCGCGTATTGGCAAATTCGCCGGGTGCCCAACTGAGGACAACATCACGTTCCACATCTTTCGCCCCATTCGCCGGGTTGGGCGTCCCAGCCTGCCCCGGGTCGCCTACCATAACCAACACATTATCGATCATGCAGCCGCCTTGGCTCTCCTGCCAAATGCCGACGGAACCCGGCCCGGCGTGCGCCGTAGTCTGAAGCTCGACGAGCGGCGGTCCGAGGTCGCCAAGGGGGTCGGCAATATCGGCGGTCGGCAGGTACCACACCTTGATCGTGTCACCCCTCACCTCGATGCGTCCGGTATAAGAAACGCTCAAGTCCTGGGTCAAGTTCGTGAGGCCGTGGGGAACCGAAATCAGTTCAACTCCGCCGTTTTCACAGCCGGCTTGGTCGCTGAGGCACTGGCCCATTGCGCCGCAGCCATCGGCGAGGTCGGCAATGATGACCGATCCGGTTTCGACGTAGCCGAAAAAGACCAGATAGCCGGCGTCAGCGGCGGTCTGACGAAGAATCACGCCCCAGCTATCATCGTCGTCCCATGACATGTCCAATTGGATAATGCCGTCGGTGAAATCGGTCACACCGGGCAAGGGCGTGTTGCCCGTTGTCCCACACCCTTCGTTGAGATTCTTTAGTCCCTTGCCGCCACCGGGGAAATCAGCGATTCCCCATGCTTGCCCGGCGTTTTCCGGCACCCATTGAGAGGGGTCGTTGACACCAATCCCATCTTCAAAATCTGCAAAAAAGTTTTGTGCCGATGCCGGTTGAAGCATCAGCAGCATTGACAGCGCAACAAAAGCGCACAACAGCGCATGACCTTTAATTCTAATCATCTTGCGTCTCCTTCTAGCGGGGTTGAGGTACCTTCTACTTTTCTAAAACACGGGTAGCTTCTGTGACTTTAGGAAATAAGAGCCCCTACGCAAAATGATCGTCGCACCGAGAGCGAACGTTTTTGGCTCTGGCCAAGGAAGGCGACCTGTCCGCCGTAGCCTTGGCGAAGGTGGAAGCAGGCCATCCGAGGATGGTCGATGGAGCCTGACGCCGTCCAGAGGCAAAAGAAGCCGCTCGAATGCAGACTCGTTTTGCGTAGGTGCTCTAAGTGAATTGACTTACGATACACACCTCCATTCCGATCTTACGTCTCGTTGAACCCGCCGGCTCCGCCTTGGAGACAGTGGTTCGGAAAAAAAATTACTTCCGTAGGATATCACCGTAGGAAAGTATTGTCAACTCATTTCATTTGGAAAACTGAATTAAGGCACTCTAACAAAACCCTGCTGGCTTTGGTCGGCTGCAGCGGCCCTCTGCGGCGTTGGCCTCCATCGACGATGCTCACATCGCCTGCTTCGGCCGCCTTGCAGATGGCCGCTTCGCTCGGCCTCGGGC
>JADFHU010000191.1 GCA_022567055.1 Planctomycetota bacterium | reverse complement strand
TTGATAGCCGCCCATCTTCGGATCGTTGGCGACCTCGGGAGGATAGACATCGATCAGTTTCACAACCCAGTCGCTGTCGGTGCCGCTGGTTGAGGCGACCAGGTTGACCATTGGCTGGCCGCTGATCTTCACCGGTTCCGTCAGCACGTCGGACTGAAAGACCAAGACGTCCGGTCGACCCGATGCTTCCCGTTGATCGGAGACCAACCACTGAGGCCACGTACTACCCTCTCCATACCCTGTAGGCTGAATCGGTCGAGCCTGGTAGGGGACTGGCTTGGCTGGATCCGAAACGAACTCCTCATACTCGGCATCTGTGCTTTTTGGCGCGGCAAAGTCTAGGTTTAGATCGGCATTCAAGTAAAGCGGTGTTGGTTTGATCATGCGCCCGCTTCTGCAGCTAGGCCAGGCCGACAGCGTTTGCCACTTATTGGTCCCGGTTTCAAAGGCAATGACGGGTGCGATGTTGGCGCGCGGCGCCCCTTCCCGTAGGTATTGGTCCAGGAAGGGTCGAAGAATCTCTTGGCGAAAGTAGTGCGAAGTATCACTGGTAAACCTGATCGCTCCCAGCGAGCTTCCCTCGTCAATCATCTGGCCATGACGCCAGGGACCTATCGCCAGATAGACTTTGTCATTATTAACGTCCTTGGGCTCGATTGCGTCATACACGGCCGGCGCGCCGTAGATATCCTCTGCATCCCAGAGGCTGTGGACGATCATCATGGGCACCTTGAGGGGATGGCTGGCTAGAATACGGTCTACCGCTTGATCCTGCCAGAATGCGTCGTAGGTCTGATGTGCAAGGATCTTCCGCCAGAAGCCCACCTGATCGAGACCTCGACGTCTGCCCAATTCGCCGGCTGATCCCGCTTCCATGAACATGTCGTAATCGTCAAAATGGCTTGTCCACCACTTGATCTCATTCTCGCGCGTCGCCTGTTGGGTGTACATATAGGGCATCATCTGTTGTCGAAAGGCCCCGTTGTGGAACCAATCGTCGCCCCGCCAGCCATCGACCATCGGATTCATGGGCACGGCGACTTTCAGGGCTGGATGTGGATTGATCACGCCCATGAGCGTCAAAAAGCCGTTGTAAGAGATACCCAGTAGCCCAACCCTACCATTACATTCGGGTACATTCTTGACCAACCAGTCAATCGTGTCCCAGGTGTCGGTTGAGTGGTCCACGGGCGTGGGGTTCTGCGGTCCGCTCAGCGGCCGATTCATCACGTAATCGCCCTCCGAGTCGTATTTGCCGCGAATGTCCTGCACCACACGAATGTAGTTTCCCTCGACGACAATATCCGTGGCATTATCGTAACCCTGTAGCACGGATCCGTAGTGGGCACTACTGGCGTGGCTGGTTAACTCGTCGGCGCTGTAAGGAGTGCGCGTGAGCAGTATCGGCGAGGACATGGCGCCCTTCGGTAGAAGAATCACCGTGTGCAGTTTCACGCCGTCCCGCATGGGGATCATGACGGTTCGTCGTTCGTGGTCGAATCCCGCGTTAGTTGGCTTAAACTCGGCCGGCGTTTCGCTGGGGAAATCGGGATACTTGGCAGGGAACTGCGTGTCACTCTGCGCGGGCGCCCATGATGCGAAACACAGCGACAGGGCTAGGCCGGCTAGAAAAAGTGGCATTTTGGATTGGCATGCGTGTCGGTACCGAAACATTCTTTTCTCCTCACGGACAGGATTCGTGGACTAAGAGAGCACGGCCCGGCCTTCGGCCGGAACCAAGAATATGTTTAACCATGAAGAGCTTGAAGGACATGAAGAAGGCTATCGCCGAATTCTGAGCCTCATACACGACCATGTCGGCTGAAGTCACTGTATCGCCTATTCGTCTCGCCGCCTCCCCGTTTGGCCGAAGGCCAAAACGCTTCATGCTCTCATGGTGAATTACGTGTTTTTCATTTGCACGAACCATTGATTTCCTCATGGCTTATGGTGATTCTGGCTTCATTATATGGCAAATATATCAAGTTCTTGCGACCTTGTAATACAGAGAAGCGATCGCCGCAGCTTTCCTCTTTCTTTTCTGTGACCTTCCACCCTCCGTAGCAGAGCTACTGCGGAGGACGGGCGGTTCTCTCTGTGGTGCATCATAGACCTCACCGAAGGTGAGACCTAAGACCAACACACTCATGTGAGCCATAGCATCACGTCTTTACTGAACTTGATCTATACGAAAGCGATCTACCTTTAACATTCATATCGATCCCCAAAAGGCTTAGCACTTGTCACTAGATGACTGACGAGATCGACCGTAGACTAGCCGAATACCAGCCAAAGATCAACCGAAGATGCTTGGCGCAATTCTTGCCACGAACCAGATAGCTCGGCCTTCGGCCAGAGGCAAGAAAAATAGCCACGAAAACCACTGATTCCCAACGTTGCATCGATTTCAGGGTATGCCTTCGGCATACGAAAGGTGTTTTACCACAGAGAACTCAGAGGGCACAGAGAGGCTATCGCCGCAGCTTTCCTCTTTCTTTCTCTCTGTGAACTCGGTGTCCTCTGTGGTTCAATCCTTTTTTGGGTTTCGGCCGAAGGCCGGGCTACGACCTCATCGCTATCTGTGGTGCATCAATGACCTCACCGAAGGTGAGACCTAAAACGCATCTCCCAGCATCGGCCGTTCGAGCTTCGCTCGAATTGTATACTCCACAGGAAGGTTTGAAGAACACGAAGGGCTGCCGCCAATTTGCAAATGCCATCTACCACAATAGGATCGTTGGCATCGGCGTCAGCCCTTCCCTATCTTCTTATCTTCCCGTGTAATTACCCTCTGAGCGAAGCTCAAATAATGGCAATTCTGATTTCCGTGAACACTTACGCGACCGCTTACAGATTCACGGTTCCAGCCCCAAGTCTGACAACACCTTTTCGATTTCCGCGAGGTTCCAGATATCGATCTTGCCATTAGAGGGAGAGATCGCCAGACGCTGTCCATTCGGGCGCACCGACTCGCTCCAGGAGCTTGTACCGACCAATGACCGCCCCAGAGCCTTACCATATTCGCAGAAGTTGACAAGGTGACATTGGGATCGGTTTCGGGCAGGTCCAGGAAGGAGCCCGCTTCTTGGTTCCATTTGAGCAAAGCGTCTACTTCGGCCCGCAGCTTTTCATCGCCGCCGCAGGCTTGGTCTAGGTAGGCCGACTGCTCCGTGGAGTCTGACATCTCGACGGCTTTGTTGAAGATCTCTTCAGCATTCTGCTTCCGTGGCATGTTTGTTGGTCCTCAGTCAATCTCTGCAGTGGCAGCTCTCATGGATTGAATTCACTTTATTTTGAGGAAGCCTCAGCCATCTCAATTTCCTCCCAAGACGGCGCTTGCCAGGTCATCGGGAATGAGATCCACTTTCTGGTGATTGCCCCCGTGTCTCAAACGCTGTTTACGACGCGCGCTTTCAATCAGAATCCGCCGCATCGCTTCCGCGGCCGCCCCAAAAAAATAGCTGCGGCTCTTGAAGCCCTGCGGATCCGACCCCACCAAGCGAATATAGGCTTCATGTACCAGGGCAGTGGCTTGCAGGGTGTGCCCAGGACGTTCGTGGGAAAGTTTGTGGGCGGCCAGTTGGCGCAACTCCTGATAGACAGCAGGCAGCAGCCGCTCTACTGCCCCGTCATCCCCGCGCTCGAGGGCATTCAGGATGAGAGTTACATCGTTCATGGTCACTTCCAAGCCTAACGCATGAACGGACATCCGGCTACAAGTGAATCTGGGGCGGTCAGGGCGATCGCATCTTAGGGACCGAGTAATCAGTGATCGTAATCAGTGATCGGTAGTTAGTCAGTAATCGGTAATCAGTGATCGGTGATCGGTTTGGGCTGTTTACTGATTACTTCCTTACTTCTACTGGGTCCAGGACAGGATGGCATTGGCAGACCGACGGCAGGTCACAGCAGTTTTGTCTGCAAGTAATCCTCGTATACCCGGTAGAAGGTCACCATGGACTCTATGTCGATCCACTCTTCGGTCGAATGCAATTCGCCTACAAAGGGAGAAGACACCATGGTGGGGATGTCATAGCGGCAGATGAATCGGGCGTCGCTGCCCCCATGGCTCTTGATGAGACGAACCGGTCGACCGGTGATCTTTTCCGTGGACTGAATGAATAGAGGGTCGGGCGAAAGGTGGCTGGGCTCATCCGCAATGATCACTTTAAAGTCAGTGTTGGCCTGCAGACGTTCTTTGATGGAATCCAGAACGTTTGCTACTGTCAGGGGACGCGGGAATCGAATATCGAGAAAGGCTTTGGCAATGGCGGGAATCCGGTTGGGAGACCGGTTCGATGATTCGATGATGGTGACGGTGCAGGTAGGATGCCAATGATCCTTATCGTCAGACCCTTGGTGGAAGGCGTCTTGAATCGACTGGACTTGCCCGAGGAGCGCCTCTAGCGGATTGATCCCGAGCCAAGGGCGGGCGGCATGGCTGGCGTGTCCCTTTGAAGTCAACTTGAGATGTACCATGCCTTTTTCTTCGATGATCACTTCGTTGAGACCGCCTCCGTCCGGAATCAAGGCCGCTTCGCAACGCATGCCAAGATCCTCAAACAGGTAGCGCGTCCCATGTTCGCCGCCACGTTCTTCGTCGGTCGTGATGGCAAGACCCAGGGAGGCCTCCGGATGTTGGGAGTTAAAAGAGCGAAATACCTCGAACATGATGGCCAACTGACCCTTCATGTCCCCGGCGCCAGGCCCAACTATCTTCCCTTCGTGGATGTGGGAACCGTAATCCGATACTGCGGAATGGGTAATCACATCCAAATGGCCACAGAGCAAGACCTGCGGGTGTTGACAGTCTTCCGGTAAAGCCAGCACACCTCGATCCCCCTTGCACTTGAAATCCTGAATCTGAATGTGAGGCAGCGCTTCCAAGTGATTCTTGAGGAATGCTAGACCCCGGTCGATCTCGCGCGGCCGTGTGGCATCACTGGGAATCAGAATAAGGTCCCGAGTCAGGGCAACCAAGCGTTCCCGCAAGAGATCATCAGGAATCAGATTAGAAGTCATCCCAACACCTGTTTTGTAACGAGATTGAGCGAAAAGGCCGTGGTCAAGGCGGAGGTGGAAAAGGCTCGGAGGCGTACTGAAGTACGTCGAGACCCTTTTTCGCCGACAACGCCGATCCACGGGCTTTGCAGCCAATCGCAGGCGAAAGAGGTTTTGGGATGGCTTCTAGTCCCGGTCATAGTCCAGAGTTCGCTTGAAGAGGTCTTCCACCTCGCCCAGCAGGGCCGAACAGGATCGAGGAGATTCGGCTAGAATGAGAAGTTGGCCTTTCGCCACACGGTGATCTTCGTCCATATTGAAATTGATCGGCAATACCCCTTGGGGGTGTCCGGGCAGAAAGAGTGAATCGCTCTTTGTCAGGATGTCCAACACCTGCTCCGGAGAAGGGTGGGCTCGGAAACGAAGGTTTCGCATGAGCCAGGCTCCGCCCGGCAGGAAGTGGCAAGCCAACATGCTTGGATAGGTGGCACCCGTCACGCGTGCATTGATTTCGGCAACGTACACGGTGAATTCAGAGTCTCCCTGGGTCACCAGGAAGTCTACGCTGGCGGTCCCTCGATATCCTTGACGGTGCAGCCACTTGGCGGTTTCCTGCGCCTGCTCGATGATGGACTTGCCGACCTCTTCGTTGTGCTGCAATGAAACCGGGGGGCTGATATTGCCTTCATGGACGCTGTCGTTGCTCAAAATCTGGTCGGTCCAATCATACAGAGAAATGAGATTCTCCTTTAGAAAGAGCTGCACACTGGGCGAGCATACCTGTTGCGTCCCTAGGCAGCCCGATTCCAACCATCCCTGGACCAGACAAGGACCGTCATGAAAGTAATACTCGGGTGGTGATGCCTCCAAGTCCCCAACCGCATCGACGACCATCATGCCAATCCCAGAGGCTCCGATTTGGGACTTGAGTGCCGCCTTACGGTAGCCCCCCCTATTCAACTTCTTTAGACATTCATTCACCTCATGCAGATCCGTTGCCAGATAGGTGTCAAACACCTTGAAACCGTTTTGTTCCAGATACTCATGCAAGGCGAGTTTGTTATTTCCCCTCTGGCTGCCGGCAGTCGTGCTGATAGTGCTTTTCCCCGTGATCTCTTGTAAGGCCTGCAATGCCTCATCTGTGACAAATCCATCCAACCACCGGGCCGGGTGATTCTTGAGCAATGCGGCCACGCATGAATCGGATCGATTTTTGACTAGCTCCTGATAGTCGGCGTGAGGGAGGATCTGTAACGAGGGCAGCGAGAGTTCAAGATGGTGCTCAAAATACGCCACCAGGCTTTCCGCGGGAGGCGCCTCCAAGACCAAGAGATTGTTTCTTCCTCGGAACAGCAGGTTCAAGATGGGAATCAAGCGCCCGCCATAGGACTCAAGTCCTTTGACACGCTCCGCCAACACCTGAGTCTGCGATTGATTGCGGTAAAAGATGGAACGAAGATTCGCGAAAAAAATTACTTCACGGTCCCAGCCGGACGGCATCTGTCCCAATCTAACTTCAATCTTTGGATTGGCCCATTTCATCTTAAGATCGCTACGAACGTCACAGCTTCTTGACATGTCGGCATTCCTAGGAGTCAGGTAAAAACTCTTCCAGCCTGGGCTACTGTCGTATTAAGAGAATGGCCTTTATCGGACCGCACCAGACCCAGATCATGGAGAAGGTCCTGTGTCGTCGCGGCATCCCTACGCAAGCCATTGATTCGACTCACCGTTTGACGAGTCGCAAGTCCACTACTGGTGTGACTATCGACAAGATCTTCTATTGGCATCATTATTCACCTAGGGGCGACAGCAGGGCGATCGCATGTAGGTTCCAAATCCGTACGAAATGCCCAGAAATGCCGATTGGCCAGGATTCTTACCGTCCAAGTAATCGGTAATCGGTAGTCAGTGGGTCCATCGGTCCGTGGGTCAGTGGCCTGGGCTTGACACTGACTACTTCGTCACTGATGACTGATCACTGATGACTGATCACACCCCCCATGAGACCCGGCGAGGGGTACAAAAGGGGGCATCAACGTCAGCCCAAGTTTATATGCGATTGCCCTGCCTGCTGGCGGACGACTGGCGATTGGAGTAGAATGTGGACACGCAAAAAATGAAGATCCAATCGTCACAAACATGCCATGTCTGCTTGCCGAGGATTCAGCAGGAGGCATGGAAATGGAACGTGAACCCAGTTTTCAAAGGAGGCAGACAATGGGACACTATCGATGGGTAAAAAGCTTGGCGTTTTTGGTCATGGTGGCGGCCGGAGCACGATTGGCGACTGCCGATGATATCATGGGAGAATATGAGGGGACGTTCATTGCTGACAAGACAGTGACCCTGAAGGCGAGCGCCGATGTGGTCGCCGAGGGCAACGGCTACTACCGCATCGTGCTGTCTGCCCCCGGCAAGGAAGGAGGGGATGGGGCGTTCGTCGAGGTGTACGGGCGCCAGTTCAGGCGAGAAGTGGGATTGATCGGAGAGGCCGGGGGGTATCACTGGAGCGGCCAGATTGCCAATGGTGTGTTGGTAGCGAAAAGTGGCTATGGGCAATCATTCGAGCTGAAAAAGATCGAACGGACCTCGCCCACGGAGGGGTCTAAGCCGCCGGAGGGGGCGGTTGTGCTCTTGCCCTATGAACCGGGCACGAAGCCCGACGCGAGCCTGTGGACCAACCGGGAATGGAAAGTATTGGACAACGGCAGTATGCAGTGCACACCGCGCACCGGAGCAAATCGGACGAGCCGACAGTTCAGCCAGATAAAGCATCTACACGTCGAATTCAAGCTGCCGCTGGAGCCGAGTAATCGCGGACAGCATCGTGCCAACAGCGGCGTGTATCTGCTGGATGCCTATGAGGTGCAGGTGCTCGATTCCTTTGGATTGGTCCATACCTCGGGTGACTGCGGGGGACTCTATGGGATCGCACGCGCCCGCGTCAATGCCTGCCTGCCGCCGGAGACCTGGCAAACCTACGACATCACGTTCCAGCCGGCCAAGCTGGACGGCGATGGGGAGGTGACTGCGTTGCCCTGGATTACCGTGCTGCACAACGGCGTGAAGATCCACGATAGGCAGGAGATCCCCAAGAGGAACCACCGGACGCAGGGGCCGCTGCAATTGCAGGATCACGGGCACAAGATTCAATTTCGCAATATATGGCTCGTGGAAGGGAAGTAGAACAGTCTCATGAGCTTCATGAGTTCCTTCTTGAGATTATTGAGATGGGCTCGCATCCGTTTGGCAGCCATCGTGGATTTTTGATCACACACGGCCAATATGAAACTTTCGTGTTCGAGGGCGGATTCTTCCACCCGTCCTTTCAATACCAGCATGCCCAATCTCAACTGGTGCCACTGCACATTGATGTCAGAGCTTATGATCAAGTCCTTGATGATGACATAAGCCTTCGCGGACGGACACGCGAGCCGACGCAAATGGATGCATAAGCGAACCCTTAAATTCATCGAAGACAACAAAACAGCACCCGGCAGTCATTTTGGCCAGAATACGCCGTCACCCGACAACGAGGACCTGCGCTGGCTGATCGAGCACCACGTCGGTAAGGAACGTACGCTGAGGAGATAAAGACCTTGTCTCATCGGCGCTATGCTTTATATCCATCCTCTTTTTGTGAAGCCGGGACGATTCCAGCGAGTTCGAATCAATGAAGAGATCTAGGAAACGATTTCGAGTCTTGACTCCCTTTCTCATATGCGCTGCGGTTTTGAATGGAGACTCATCGTCAAATACTTACCATCACTA
>JADFHU010000828.1 GCA_022567055.1 Planctomycetota bacterium | reverse complement strand
ACCCCCGGAGCGGTCGCCGGCCGCTAAACGATAGGTGATGGTGGACCAGTCGGGGCCTGTCTCATCGGTGAGGCCTCCCGACTCGGCTTCCACGGAGAGCGGCGCGCCAAGATCGAGCGCCCAGTAGGGCATGTCCATCATGTGGCAGGCCATATCGCCGAGTGCGCCGGTGCCGAAATCCCACCAGCCCCGCCATTTGAACGGCACATAGCAGGCATTGTATTCGCGCAGGGGTGCCGGACCGAGCCAGAGGTCCCAATCGAGGCCTTTTGGCTTGACCTGGTCGGCGAGGCGTCGTCGTTCGGCAAGGGCCTTCCGTCCTTGGGGCCAGATGGGGCGATTGGTCCAGACGTGCACCTCGTTAACGGCGCCAATGATTCCGGCGCGCACCAGTTCCACGGCGCGACGGATCGGTTCCCCGGCGTGGGCCTGGTTGCCCATCTGGGTCTGTACATTGTAGTACTTCGCGGCTTGGGCCATGACTCTCGCTTCATGAACCGAATGGGTGAGGGGTTTCTGGCAGTAGACGTGCTTGCCGAGCGACATGGCGAGCAGCGAAGCGAACGCATGCGTATGGTCGGGCGTGCTGACGGTCACGGCGTCGATGTTTTTCTCCTTTTCCAGCATGACGCGGAAATCGGTGTAGCGTTTCGCGTCGGGGAAACTCTGGAAGGTGCCGCCGGCCCTGTCGCCGTCGACATCGCAGAGCGCGACGAAGGTGGCTCCGGCTTGGGTCAGATCCCTGACTTCCCCGGCGCCCTTACCGCCGACGCCTATGCCGGCCAGGTAGAGCCGTTCGTTCGCGCCCCAGACGGATCTCGGGATAAACGTGAAGGCGAATGAAGATGCGGCCGAGGCCAGGAATCTACGACGACTGGACGTTCGATTGTGCATGGTAGATACCTTCTGTTTTAAGTGTTAAGTTTTAAGTGTTAGGTGTTAAGTGGCGGTGTTCAGTGTTCAGGTAATCGGTCTCTAGCCCAAACCGACTACTGACCCACGGACCCACAGACCTACTGACTGATATGGAACGACCCCTGTCAAAGCTAAATCGTTGATGTTTCTGCTTTTTCTACATACGTACTATTTTAGTGTGCCTTGGTGCAGGCAGCTTTGACGATGAATCTTCTACCGACTACTGACAACCGATCACTGATTACTGATCACTCGGCCTCATCACGACTCCCCAATACAGTATAGATGCGACACAGTGCGAATATAGATGCGTCCCCCCAAAACCGCGGGGGTGGCCAGGGTCTCTTCTCCCAGGTCGTTTTGCGCCAGTATGGATAGTCTGTCACCCGCCTCCAGAATGGTGGCGAGTCCCTTCTCATTGATCAAGATTATCTTGTCACCGGCAACGATGGGGGACATGCTGAAGCGTCCCTTGAGGCGTTCCTGCCAGATAAGGGCCCCAGTGTTGGCGTCCAGACACATGGCGACGCCCGTGTCACTCACCAGGTACAGGCGGCCATTGTGATAGGCCGGCGAGGGGACATGGGGTCCTCCTCTCTCATGCAACCAGCGCAGGTGGGTTTGCGTAATGTCTCCCCTGCCCCCGGGGCGCAGGGCCAGGATGGCGCCGTTGCGACCGGAGGCGGAATAGATCAGGCCTCCCCCGGTGACAATCGTGGGAATGGCTTCCTTGGTTGGCCCCGCCAGCGACCAGAGTTCCCTGCCCGTATCCGGATGATAGCCCTTTATGTGAAAGGAACCATTGTAGATGAGTTCATCCTGATCGGCCACGCGCACGATCACCGGGTTGGCCCAACCCATGGCCTCTCTACGGTCATGTTGCCAAAGCACCGCTCCGGTCTGCTTGTCCAAGGCCACGAAGACCGACTCACCTCGGTTTTGATCCTGAATGAAAATGATCTTGTCACGATAGAGTACCGGGCTAGTCGCCGGTCCATGCATGGTGGTGAAATTACCGACGTGCTGCTTCCACAGAAGTTCCCCATCCATGTCATAGCACACAAAACCGCTATTGCCGAAGAAGGCGATGACGCGTTCTCCATCCGTCACCGGCGTCGAAGACGCATAGGAATTCTTACGAATGATTCGCTCGATCGTCTGGGGCGTGGGAGCCGCCCGTTGCCACAGCAATTTTCCTCGAGATCGAGAAAAACAGAACAGTTCCCGGGTCTTGCCGCCTTTCGAGGCCGAGGTGAGGAAGAGCCAATCGTCCCAGATGACAGGCGA
>JADFHU010000827.1 GCA_022567055.1 Planctomycetota bacterium | reverse complement strand
GATAGCGGACGTCGTGGCCCTCAGCCTGCAGCTTGAGACCACCGGGCGTGTCGGTGATGCCGTATCCGTCATCGTTGCCTCCGTCGATCCCCGAGTTGGCCCCGCCCCAGACCTTGTTAATCGGGACATTCGTGTGGACCTTCTGGCCGTTGAAATACATCGTGACCAGGGCCTTCTCGACACGGCGTGCCTCCGCAAAGCGGGCGGCCCGAAACTGGATGTCGTAGGCGTTCCATTTGCCCGCGCCCTTATAGGCATGATAGGGTGACTCCGTCTCATTGATCACAGCGCCCATGCCGTGGCGGGTCTTGTTTCCATCAAGGACTTGAATCTCGTAGCGGTTTTGCAGATAGACGCCGCTATTGCCCCGCTCCTTCGCGACGAAGAACTCCACATGAAGCCGAAAGTCTCGGTATTTCTTCTTGGTGACAATGTCGGCGGTGCCATACTTGCCACCCGCCGCAGTAGGGTCATTGGACGAGATCGCCGTCCCCGCGCCAAGCGGGTCTGTCACGACCTGCCATTTGATGGGCAAGGAAGAACTGAAACGAGGTCCCTCCCAGTAGGTCCACTTGTCATCCAGCATGGCGCGTGTTCCGTCGAGAATAACTTCTGCATCCTCACTGGGGGGTGCTCCGACGCCAACGGCGGCGAGTCCGGTCGAGCAGGCGGCCCAGTGGCCCCCCAGGAGACAGATGCTGCTTAAAGAACGTAGCCAACGATTCATAGGGCCTCCTTTCGTTTCGTTATCGTGTTCCCCTGACGGCCATGGCCAGGGAATAGATGGACGAGCGAGCCGTCACAAACAGTGTGTCATGATCCTTGCCGCCGAAGCAGACGTTGGCCGGCCGCTCCGGGAATTCAATGACCTCCAGCGGCGTCCCCTCCGGGCTGTAGACGTGAACGCTCCCGCTCGTCAGGTAGATGTTGCCCCGCTCATCGCGGGTCATGCCATCGGAACCCCGTTCTGCAAAGAGAGTCTTCCGGGACAGTGTCCCGTTGGGCTGGATGCTGTACTTGAATGTCTTCTTGCCCCCATGATCGGCAATGTAAAGCGTTCGGCCATCCGGCGTTCCCACGACACCGTTGGGCCGTTCGAGATCGTTGGTCACTCGCAAGAGGGTCTTGCCGTCGGGCGTCAAATAGTAGACGTGCTCGCCATCCTGCTCCAATTGATCACGGTTGCGACCGTAGTAGGGGTCGGTGAAATAGATGCCCCCTTTGGGATCGATCCACAGGTCGTTGGTGGCGTTGAAGCGTTTGCCCTGGTAGCTATCCGCCAAGACACGTAGCTCGCCCTCAGGGTCCAGCGACACCAACCGACGTGCGCCTCCCTGGCAGACGATCAAATGGCCCTTCGCGTTGAAATAAAGCCCGTTGGCGGCCTCCGTGCTTTCTCGATAAGTGCTCAGGCCGCCGTCCAGGGACCAGAGGTGGATGCGGTTGTTGGGGATGTCCGTGAAGTAGATATTGCCTTTGGCATCAGGGGCGGGGCCCTCCGTAAATCGAAAATTCCCGGCGAGCTTCTTTACCGTCGCCCCCTCGGCGACCACACTGGCCGATTCGGCGGGTGTCGAGTTTATGACAAAGCCTAGGATTGCCACGGCGGCCAATAGATGGGTCGCACCCTTTCGCATTGAACACCTCCTTTAGTCGCTAGCCCTATGGAATCATCCTGTTCACAGTGATCAACGATAAGGCGAAAGCACAGGATTGGCAACATCAATATGGCGGAACCTACGTCACGGCGGTCACCTTTGGCGTCGGCGAAACCGCCGTGTTCTATTCCATCGTCTGTGCGGACATTGTAATGACGGGCATGGGGTATTACTATTTTAAGCTGGGGCGGTGGAAGTTGACCGAGGTGTGAAGTGGGCAGGGGGCTGATTCATGGGGGATACTCTCACTCTGTGCCCAAAATACTCATATTTCAATGAAAGAAGCTCTACTATCCCGATGCCACCCGGGGAACAGTCCATTCGGTCTCAACGTATGCTCCACGGTACAATGACAGAAACTCGGGTTCGCGTCCAGCACCTAAAGAAAAAGGGGTGATTTTTCACCTGGCCCTGGGAATAAGGAACCGGCAAGAAATAACTTGGACTTTTGGATGCCCAATTGCACCGCATCTTTGGCCGCTTCTCAATCGCCAAATCCTCACTGTAGCCCACTACACCTCCTGTTTGGCTCAACCGGCGCGACC
>JADFHU010000190.1 GCA_022567055.1 Planctomycetota bacterium | reverse complement strand
GACCTCCAGCCAAGGGGCGGCACGGATAGGCGAAATCCTTAATGTTCCGGTCGTGATGATGGTGAACATACCCGAGTTTGAAGCGAAGCACATGAGCCTGAATGCCCGGCTCGTCAGGGTCGAAGATGGGACCATTCTCTGGACCGGTGAGGGTAGCGGGAAAACCGGCAAGGGTCTGACCACGATTTTAAGTGCCGCGGTCGGCGCGGCGGGCGGTGCGGTGCTTGCCGGTGGGGACAGCGATGATCGCCTGATTGGTGCGCTGGCCGGTGGGGTGCTGGGTGGAATCGTAGGCAACGCGATGTCGCCGGAGAAGGCCGAGCAGGTGAAGAAGATCATCAGGGAGAAGGTGTGCAAAGAACTCCCCTCGCGATTTGGGGGGTGACGGGGTTCCTGCGCCTGCACTCAAACGGCTGCGCGCAACCCGTCTCGTTTCGTGGCGAGTGTGCGTTTGGCCGCGCCCCTGAACAGCTTGCTTAGATCGTCCCGGTGGTTAGCAAGCCAGGTGGCCTTCCGATCGACCATCTGCATGAATTCCAGGCCGCAGAAGGGGCCAAAGTGGCTGGTGGCCGCAATGGGCAAGACCGCTTCGGCAATGAGGGTTTCCGTCATCAGATCCGGTAAGGACTCTAACTGCGCCTTGTCGGGTCGAACAATCTGACAGTAACCCTTCATGAAGTGGTTGAGTCGAACTCGATCGAAGCGTGCCGGCCAGCGGGCCAGGTTGGGATCGCCGGCGATGATGGAGAATTGCAGCAGTCCGTTGGCCAAATCGACTTGAGGGGACGCCATGCGCAATGAGTCGAAATCGAGCAAGGCCTTGAGCGCATCGTCTGCGAAGAGCATGTTGCCAGGGTGCCAATCGCCATGGACGAGTTGCTGGGGCCAGGTGTCGAATCCTAGCTCGTTGACTTGGGTGCTGGCCTCGTTGTAGAGCCCAGCCAGTCGGCGGGCGGCTCGTTCGAAGGCCTCCCTTTCGGGGCCCGAGTGGTTCCTGCCCATTGCGGCAAGATCGGTCCGAACTCGGCGGGAGTTGTGAAAGGCGGTTGACACGCTCTTCTTGGTGAGCTGGATCGGTTTGACCCATTGGTGGAAGAGTGCCAGACGCCTCCCGGACTCCTGGGTCTGTTCTTTCGAGCCGTCGTACCGGGTTCCCTCAACGTAGTAGAAGAGTTCATAGAGCTGTTTGCCGATGCGGAGCGCCGTCTCGGGTTTTTGGCCGTCAGCGTCGAGTCTGGTCTTGATGACCCGGCTAACGGGAAACTGTTTCCGTCTCAGGCGTCTCTGCAGGGCGTGGGCCAGCTTAACCCGGGCCGGATCGTTGTCCATCCGGCGTTTCAGCAAGAATTTGCCTCGCGACGTCGTGATGATCAATTTGGGGGAATGCGAGCTGCCGCCGGTCAGGGGCGCGGCCTCTTCGACCGGGCCAATTGCGTAGTGCTTCAGCACGCGCTCCAACTCGGTCTGCGAAAACTGTGCGGCCTGCTCTGTCATGAAGTAGGCGTCCCACTTATTGCTTGCCGGCCCCTTACAGCAGGATCATCAACAGGATCACCAGGGACAGCACCCCCGAAAAGGCCCCCAGTGCAATCACGGCCACCCGATACTTGGCGATGGTTTCTTCGTCGTAGTCGTCCGCCTCGTCCTGAACGGAATCGCCTTCCTCCAGTTTCTCCAGCATCGACACGTCGAATCGCTTGCGCGCCTGGACCGGAGGCCTTCCATCCCGGATGGCTTCGAGGTCCTCCAAGAGTTCGGTGGCGTTGGCGTAACGATCTTCTCTGCGCTTGGCCATCATGATCTCAATGACTTCTGAGGTACCCGTGGTCAGACTCGTATTGATGTGATCGGGTGGCACCAATTTTTCGCGGAGGTGCTTTTTCATGATTTCCGCCGAGTCATCCGCCATGAAGGGGACCCGTCCGGTCACCATGTGGTAAAAGGTGGCGCCTAGCCCGTAGATGTCGGCCCTGCCGTCTATGTCGATGGCCCCTCGGATCTGTTCCGGGGCAATGTAATAGGGGGTGCCGTAGGCCTTCCCCTCTTCGTCCTGAGCCGTCTCCAGATCGGTGGTCTCGCGGGCCAGACCCATATCCGCCAATTTCACGGTCCCATCGGCCATGATCATGATGTTCTTCGGTTTGACGTCGCGGTGGACCAGTTTCCGTGCCGTGGCGTGTTCCAGAGCCCGGGCTACTTGAATGACGATGTCCAGGGCCTTCTCCTCCTCGTAGACGCCCCCGTCGACGAGATCATCCGAAATCGTTTTTCCCTCCACGTATTCCATGACGAAGTAGTGGTATCCGCCCGCCTCGCCTACGTCTATCGCCTGGACAATGTTGTTGTGATGAAGCTTTCCGGCGGCCTGTCCCTCTTTATAGAACCGTTTGACATACTCCGGGTTCTGGCTGAAGCGCTTCGGCAAGAGTTTGATGGCCACTTTTCGATTCAGGCTGATCTGATTGGCCTTGTAGACGACCGCCATCGCACCGGCGCCCAGTTTACCGAGAATCTTGTAGCCGGGGATCTTCTGGGCGGTGGATTTGCTGGTCTTGAGGTCCGTCAACAGGCGTTGGGCCTGGTTTTTGGTGACGTATCCCAGGGCCACCATGAGGTCGGAGAGCAGGATGGGATTGGCTTGAGACTCTACCTTATGCTTTTTCTGAGACTTCTGTAATTCTTGCTTGGTGCAGAGGCCGCTGTCAACCGCCACTATTCCGAAGAGCGTGTCGTAGTTCGTCTCTGCTGTCATTGGCAAGCTCTACTATTTTTCCTCGCTGCGCGGGTCTACCGCCTCTCACGCCCGATACGCAGGCTTGCTGTTCTTCACGCTCTTTCGCGGGATCAACGTCGGTTCTGGATTCCTAGGAACACATGAATACCTGATTAAGAAACAATGATTATTGGACTATGTGGCGGATTGTCAAAAACAAAACCGACCTGCTGGGCAACGCAAACCCTGCATTTTGATGACTCGGTCATATTGACATGTGAGTTTAGGGGTTTGTCGGAATCTTCCCTGATGCCGAAAAAACGCCTAAACTCACACTTTACAGGGGACCCAGACCCTGGTTCTCACACATTTAGCCAGACACTAGTTACAGCCGGGGGCAGCTGCGCAACGCAATTAATGGCAAAGTTTCAGCCTTGCCATCATTATTAGGACACGTCGCTAGCATTAGGCTGGATTATGATGTGTGAGGATTCCGCAGGCGATGAAAGGAATGACCTTGGGAGCAACAGGGCGGGGAGAGTGGCGACCCGAACGGGAACCGCCCGGCTAGTTCATGCCGAGATTAATCGGTTCCCATTCTACGTTGGCTGCGCCCAACAGCGTTCCGGTGGCATAGGCGAGGTCCACCAGGGCGATCTGATATTCGACCAGGGCGGACAGTTCCGCGAGTTGTGCGTCGGCCAGATTCGTTTGGGCGTCGAATACCTCGGTAGAGGTGCGGAGCCCCAGTCCGAACTGGCGTTTTTCGGCCTCGTAGAGTCTGCCCGACACGATCACGTTCTGACCGCTGGCCAAGATTCGCTGCCAGTTGGCCTCGAGTTGGTCGCCGGCGTTCAGGACCTCCAGCGTAATCAGACCTTCGCGATTCTTCTTGGTAGAAAGACGCTGAAATCGCTGGAGACGGGCCTGCTGCAGGCGGCTCTTGGCGGCCCGATTTCCCACGGGGATTTGCGCGCTTAGGCCAAAAAAGTGATCGGCGAATTGATTGCGTTCTAGTATATCATACGAATCCCGGCGATTTGCCCCGAAGGCATTGACGTTGTAGCGGTAATCGAAACTGATCAAGGGCAGGGCGGCGTTCTTGCGGAAATCTACTGTGTCCAAGTCCTCTAAGATCTGTAGTTCCAGTACCAGAATCTCCATGCGGTTTTCCATGGCCGTGCGGACCAGTTGATCCGAGTCAATCGCATAGCGGTAAGGCACGGGTTCCGTCGAGGGCGTGACGGTTGTCTCCGTCTGCATCTCTAGGTTCTTGCGGTTGATCACCCGTTTGAGTTCACGCTCACGGTCCCTTAGACTGTTTTCGGCGATGATGATGGACTCCAAACTCCCCGCAACACCGGCCTCCGCCCGCAGGATCTCTATCTGGGCGCGTTCTCCGGAATCGACGAGTCGCTGGGCCTGCTCAAGTTGACTCTGGGCCAGTTCGTATTGCTGCCTTCGGACTTCAAGCACTTGGCGGGCAGCGTACAAGCGCCAGTAGACGCGGTCCACGTTGGCAAGGATACTCATGACGGCCAGTTTTGTCTGAGCGTCCGTGATCTGGCGTTGATAGCGGGCCAGGCGAATCCCATAGGTCAGAGTCCGAGTGCCGGCATTGCGTAAGAGGGGTTGGCTAAATGAAAACTGAGACCCTGATGCGAAGAATGGATTAAAGACGGAGTTTGCCGCGTCGGTTTCCGTCTTGGAGTCGTTCAGGCTTATGGATGCCGTCCCCCCCGTGACGAGCGGTTGACTGAGGCCCACAGACAGACTTTCCCGCTCGTCCTGAGTTCCCTGAATCTCGGATTGCCTATTGATCGAGGGTCGGTCCGACTTGCTCTTCGAAGCCCCCGCGGTAAATGTGGCCTCGAAGCGGGCCCGTTCCTCGTTGACTCTCTCTGCCGCGATCGTGGGATTGATCAGCGTTGCCCGCAATTCCAGGTTGTTCTGGAGGGCCATTGCCCGGCATCGTTCCAGACTCAACTCCAATGTCGGCGGCGGTGTCTCGTTGATGTCGATGATGGGCTGTTTCTCTTCTTTGGCCTTTTCCAGCTTCAGTGGTGACATCTGCCTCAGCTTTTCCTGCGGAACTGTCTTGCCATGTAGGTCCCGGTGCTTGGGAAAGAGCATGCAGCTATTCGATGTCACGATGATGCTGCCCAACACCATGCTCCGGAACGCTACTCGGGGGAAAAAGCATCTACTCATGTCGAAGTGCCTCAATGGGATCCAATCTTGCCGCCTTGATGGCGGGGAACACGCCGAAGAAGACCCCCACGACGGCGGAGAACACGCAGGCGATGGTCATGGCCCACCAGGGGATGAAGGACATGTCGAGTTGGGCGTTGGGGATCTTGGCGATGCCCATCGTAAGAAGCTGGGCCAGGCCGATCCCCAAGAGTCCTCCTATGGTACACAAGACCACGGATTCAATCAGGAACTGGGTCAGGATGGCGCTGCGACGGGCGCCGACGGCCTTACGCAGGCCGATCTCACGGGTCCGTTCCGAAACGGAGACCAGCATGATGTTCATGATCCCCACGCCACCGACCAACAGCGAGATCCCCACGATGCCGCTGGCCACGGTGGTCACCATGGCGGAGATCTTGTCGAAGGTGTCCAGGGCGTTCTTCAAGGACTCCACCTTGAAGGTGTCCGGCTCGCCCGGCTTGATGCCGCGGGTGCGGCGGAAGAAGAATCTCAACTCCGCCAAGGCGTCTTCGGAGGCCTCCGAAGAGGCGCTTTCCGCGATGGACCAGATCCAGGGCTCATGCCTCAACTTGAGGTTGGTGCGAAAGGGAATGCTGATCTCGTGATCCTCGCTGTCGCCTTCCCCAAAGGGCGAGCGGGGCTTGGGGTCGAAGACGCCCACGATGATGAAGGGGTTGTGCCCGATCAAAATCTTCTGATTGATGCAATCGCGGTCGAGACGGAGCGTGTCGCGGAGCTTGGAGTCGATGATGCAGACCTGCCTGGCCTGCATCTCATCCATGACGGAGAAGGGGCGACCCAGCATGAAGGTGCGTCCTTCGATCTCGTGACAGGCCGGTTCGGAGCCGTTCACGCGTACGCCTTCGGCGGATTGGTCCCGGTGGGAGACCGTCTGACGGCCTCCGGAAGACTGCTTGCCGAAACGAGCGATGGAAGGGCAGTGATCCATCAGGCCTTCGAAGTGTTGCAGCTTGAAGCGCAGCTCCCAGTAATTGGCATGCCGCATGGGACCTCGCTCGGGTTGACGCGGCGAAATCCAGATCATGTTGGTGCCGAAGGTCTCAACCTGTGTGAGGATCTTGGCCTTGAGCCCACTCAGGGCGGCGATCACGGCCGTCACGGAGGCGACACCGATGATGATGCCGAGCATGGTCAAGAAGGATCGCGTCTTGTTGGCCCAGATCTGTGCCAGGGCCAGATGGATGCTCTGGTAGAGGAAGCGTAACAGGGCGATCAGCATCCAGAGCAGGGCTTCATGAACTTCATGATTCGGTCCCTCGATCTGACTCAGAACTGAGGTGTTGGCTGGTGGCATCCTGTTCGATCGGCAGATCGCTGATGACCTGCCCGTCTCTCATTCGGATCACCCGTCGCGCATGAGCGGCAATATTCTCCTCATGCGTCACCATAATGATGGTCTGGCCCTCGGCATAGAGCGTGTCGAAGAGTTTCATGATCCCGGCGCTGGTCCGAGTGTCGAGATTGCCGGTCGGTTCGTCCGCCAGCAAGATGCTGGGTTTGCAGACCAGCGCCCGGGCGATGGCGACCCGCTGTTTCTCGCCGCCGGACAACTGATTCGGTCTATGTTTGACCCGCTCGCCCAAACCCACATGTTCCAAGGATTCGATGGCCCGCTTACGTCGGGAGCGCCAACCGTCCTTGGCGTAGATCAGGGGCAGTTCCACATTGCGGATGGCGTTTAGTTGGCTCAGCAGTTCGAAGGACTGAAAGACAAAACCGATGCGCTCGTTGCGTACTTGCGCCAGGGCGGCGTCGGCCATCTCAGTGGTGTTCTTACCGTCGAGATGGTAGCTGCCGGAGGTGGCCCGGTCCAGACAGCCGATCAGGTTCATCAAGGTGCTCTTGCCGGAGCCGGACTGGCCCATGATGGCGATGTACTCGTTCTCATGAAGCGCTAGGGTGACTCCGTCGAGGGCCCGAATCTGTTCGGTCCCGACCTGATAGACGCGCGTGACATCGCGCAGTTGGATGACGACGCGGGTCCTGCCAGTGGAACTCGTTGGGCTATTGGGGCTGATTGGCATCGCTTGGGGTGTCGTTAGGCTCGTTGGGGTCGTTTTTTTTCGCAGCCTCTCTTTCATCCACAATATTCCGGTCGTGCTTCAATGATTCCAGGACCTTATAGGGGCCCACGACCACCTCGTCCTCGACGGACAGGCCGGACAGGATGATGGTGTGTGTCAGATTGCTGGGCCCGATCTTGACGGGTGTGACAACGGCCTTCTTATCGATGTAGCGATAAACCACTGGCGTAAAGGTTTTTTCCTTGTCGATTTCCGGGTTGTCGTCGCGAATCTTCAGGGGCAGATCGTCGATGGGGCGACCCAGTATCGCCTGGGTGGGCAGCGTCAGTACCGAATCGTGTCTTAACGTCTCGATGTCGACATGGGCGGTCAATCCGGAGTAGAGCTTGGCAACATTGGGATCGCTGTCGAGGAGAATCTCGGTACGATAGTACTTGGTGCCGGTGTTGGCCATGGTGTGGGTCAGGGCGATCGAATCAACCACACCGTGGAATTCATCGTCGGGATAGGCCTGTACCGTGACGGTCGCCCTCTGTTTCTCCCGCAACTTGCCGATATCGGCTTCACCGACCTGAGCCACGACCAGCATCTGAGACAAGTCGGCGACCTCCATGATGACCGTCCCCGGATAGCTGATGGTCCCCGTCACGACCTCGCCGACCTTGGAGTTCAGGCGGGTGATGACACCTTCGATGGGAGAATAAATGGTCGTATAGCCGAGTCGTTCCTGCGCCTGCTCAATACGGGCTTCGGCGCTCTCCAGGTTGTGTCGCATGACCTGGAGACTCAGTTCGGAGGCTTGCAGAGTGAAGCGTTGGGCTGCCACTTGCGATTTGAGTTCATCGAATCTGAGTTTGGCCTGATCGTAGGTCACCTGGCTGACGTCTTTTGATCGCAGCAGTTCGAGTTGGCGCCGCAGATCACGGTCTGCCTGGCGCAGAGAGGCCTCGTTCCCTTTGAGGCCTTCCTTTTGACTGTTGATGCGCGCCCTGTCCACTTCGAGTTGCGTGACCTGGGCCGCGTGTCCTGCCCGCACGGAGCGCAATTCGCTCTCGAGGTCCTTGGCATCGAGACGCACCAGCACCGAGGCTGGGACAGGCGGATCGGCTTGAGCGTCACCGGTCGTGACTGGGTCCCCCTCATCGCAGGGCAGCTCCAAAATACGGGCCGAGACCTTGGCGCTGATCTGCACCTTGTTCTTAGGTTCGACCTCGCCGGGAGCGCTGATGAACTCGATCAACTCCTCCGATTGAGGATGTGCGATGGAGACGTTCGGCCCCTTTTTACCGGTGGACATCTTCTTCTTTGCGGCCAGGCCCCCCATCAGCGCCACGACCACAACAAGGACAATGCCGACAACGATCTTTCGGGATTTCTTCACGATGAAACCTCTGCACACAAAAGGAGTCCGTACGATTCAACCACCAGTTCAACCATTATAGAAGCTATGACGTTCAACTCCAGCGTTCATTGTGATCTTTTCACAGATATGCTGTCCAAGGGGATCGGCTGAGACCAGGTGTGTACACTTGACTGTCGTGCAGCGAGACATCTTACAGGTTGGACGCCGGTCCAGGGGGTACGTTACATTGTCGGTGAAATTATTTCTTGCCGGTCCCTTATTGCTTTGGGCGGGACGGCAGCTATAATTTGGTAATCCCTACACTGGGTTTCTTAGTTTTATAGGAGTTACGCTATGCAGCGATGGGCAGTCTACATTGCCTGGGCGCTGGCGCTGACCGGATGCGGTGGGTCCGGGACTGACGTCGAGAAGAATGAATTCCGCGTGAGCGAGAAGGGAATTCGATATGAGCGAA
>JADFHU010000826.1:1054-2215 GCA_022567055.1 Planctomycetota bacterium | reverse complement strand
ATGATGAATTGGACCCTGAAGACCTGCCGACCATGAACCAACTCAGTGCCTCCATGAATAAGACCGGGCTCAAAAACGACCTCTTGATTCGTGCCTGCCAGGGTCAACCCACGCCCCGCACGCCCGTCTGGATGATGCGCCAGGCCGGCCGATATCTGCCCGAATATCAGGCCGTACGGGCCAAGGCGGACTTCCTCGCCATGTGTCGTACACCCGAGCTGGCCACCGAGGTCACGCTGCAACCGGTGGACATTATCGGCGTGGACGCGGCCATCATCTTCTCCGACATTCTGGTCGTACCCGAGGCCATGGGCATGCAGGTGACCTTTCACGACGGCGTCGGTCCGGTCTTCGACCACCCGATCGACGGTCCGCGCGAGATTCAGGCCCTCGAGCCGGTAGTCGTCGAGGAGAAGCTGGGCTACGTCTTGGAGGCGCTCGAGATGACCAAGCGGGCACTGGACGGCCGTGTACCCTTGATCGGATTCGCCGGGGCCCCCTGGACCATCGCCGGCTATATGGTCGAAGGGCGCGGCTCCAAGACCTTCGCCAAGGTCAAGGCCATGCGTTACACGCGGCCCGACCTCCTGCACCAGTTGCTGGACAGACTCAGTCACGTGGTCTCGGATTTCCTCTTGGCCCAGATCGATGTGGGTGTCGACGTGGTGCAACTCTTTGACAGTTGGGCCGGGATGCTGACACCCGATGATTTTCGCGTCTTCTCCCTGCCCTATCTGAGACAGATCGTGGAACGCGTCTCGGTCAAAGGCGTGCCCATCATCGTCTTTGCACGCAATGCGGGACATTCCTTCACGGAACTGTCACAGATCGGCGCCCAGGTCCTGAGTGTCTCCTGGTCCGAGGATCTGGCAGCGGCCAAGGCGGCGGTGCAGGGGCGGGTGGTGTTGCAGGGAAATCTAGATCCCTGCGCGCTGTTGGGCCCCATCGACAGCCTGCGGCAAGAGGTCATCGCCGTCTTGGACTGTATGGGTCACAATCCCTCCCATATCTTCAATCTGGGCCATGGCATCCTGCCCAACACGCCCGTTGACCACGCCCGGGCCCTGATCGATATCGTCAAAGAAGAGAGCGTCCGCTACCATACATAGAACAGTCCCATGTCCCACTTCCTAGACGTCAACGTCGAGATGCTGCAACGCT
>JADFHU010000826.1:0-1044 GCA_022567055.1 Planctomycetota bacterium | reverse complement strand
CGCTATGACAAGCCGGGTCCCCGCTACACCAGTTACCCAACGGCGCCTCATTTCACGGAAAGCTTTGGTTCGGCTCGGTTCATGGAGGAAATCGAGGTCACCAACGGGGCAGACGCCCCGGCAGACCTATCGCTCTACTTCCATTTGCCCTTCTGCGAGTCCCTTTGCTATTTCTGCGGATGCACCACCATTATCACCCGCAACCGGGAGCGCATTGCCGGCTACCTGGACTATCTCGACAAAGAGATCGAATTGGTGGCCGCGCGGATAAACCCCCAGCGCCGGGTCACTCAACTCCACTGGGGTGGGGGCACGCCCTCCTATCTGGAACCGGATGAGATCCGACGCCTCTTTGAAAGCATTCGCAGTCACTTCCCATTCGCGCAGGATGCCGAAGTCAGCATTGAAATTGACCCGCGGGGCATGACGGATGCCCATCTGGACGCCATTGTCGATGTCGGCTTCAATCGGGCCAGTATGGGTGTTCAGGACTTTGAACCTCAGGTCCAAGAGACGATCAATCGCCTCCAAAGCGAGGAATTAACCCGTTGGGTCTTCGACGGGCTCAGGACCCGAGGCATAGAGAGCATCAACCTGGATCTGATCTATGGTCTGCCCCATCAAAGCGTTGCCTCCTTCGAGCGAACCTTGGCCCGCATCATTGACATCTCACCGGATCGTCTGGCGGTTTTTAACTACGCCCATGTGCCCTGGTTAAAGAAGCACCAGAAGATCATCAAGGAAGAGACCTTGCCGAGTGTCCAGGTCAAGCTGAATCTGCTCAAGTACGCCGTGGAGACCCTGACCCGGGAAGACTATGTGTTTATCGGCATGGATCATTTTGCCAAGCCCGAAGACTCCCTGGTCCAGGCCTTGAACGAAAAGAAGCTGTACCGCAATTTCCAGGGCTACTCCACCAAGTGGGGCTGTGACCTCTATGCCCTGGGTATGTCGGGGATCAGTCAGCTCCAGGATGTCTACGCTCAGAACACCAAAGAGCTGCCCGACTACTACGAGGCCCTGGATGAGGGACGGCTTCCCACC
>JADFHU010000825.1 GCA_022567055.1 Planctomycetota bacterium | reverse complement strand
GCGGCCAGGGTTGGTCAGAAGCGCGCGCGGGAAATCTGGATGCTGTGCCGCCAGTACACCGCCCAGCAGGCCTACGACATGGGACTGGTCAACGCAGTGGTGGAGCCGGACCAGCTTTGGGCCGAGGTTGACCGGTGGATTGCCGACATCAAAAACGTCAGCCCGGTGATCCTTCAGATGCAGAAGATGTCCTTCAACCGCCACGACCACTTTCAGGAACCAGAAGTGGCCCCCATACAGGAATATATCCCGGAGTACCAGACATCTGAGGAGAGCCGGGAGCGCCGGATGGCGTTCATCGAGCGGCGAAAGATAGACCCTTCCAAGAACCTTCCCTACGTCGAGATTCCCATCAGTTAAAGGGACCGGGAAAGGGACCGGTAACCATGACAGCCAAGGGCCCAACAATTGCCAAACACGGCCAACGGCTTTAGAGCAAGCGAACCAAAAATCAGGACGCCACTACATGCCAGACAACGAAATCTGCTACCTGACCGCCAGAGAAATCTGGCACAAGATAGGCAAGCACGAAATCTCCGCGACCGAGGTTATGCAGGCCCATCTGTCGCAGATCGAGCGCGTCAACCCGAAGGTGAACGCGATCATCACTCTTCAACCGGATCGGGCGATGGAAGGTGCGAAGGCCGCGGACGAGGCGATTGCCAGAGGAGACAATATCGGCCCGTTGCACGGACTGCCCATCGCAGTCAAAGACCTGACTCTAACCAAGGGCATTCGCACCACGTTCGGATCACCGATCTTCAAGGACAACATACCCGATCAGGACGCGATTATAGTCGAGCGGGTCAAGAAGGCCGGCGCCATAGTAATCGGCAAGACGAACGTTCCTGAGTTTGGCGCTGGGTCTCACACATTTAACCCGGTATTCGGCACGACACTCAACCCGTACGACACCTCGAAGACGTGCGGTGGTAGCAGCGGTGGCGCGGGAGTCTCGCTGGCGTGCAGAATGCTGCCAATCGCCGACGGGACCGACCTCGGGGGATCGCTACGAAACCCAGCCAACTTCAACAATGTAGTCGGATTCCGTCCCTCCCCAGGAAGGGTTCCAAATAGCTCGCCGTTAGGGTGGAGCGTCCTAGGAGTTCAAGGGCCGATGGCCCGCACAGTGGGCGACGTTGCGCTCTTTTTGAGCGCCATCGCGGGGCCGGACAGTCGCTCTCCGATATCGATCGAGCAGCCAGGTTCGACTTTCGCAGCGCCCCTGGAACGAGATTTCTCGGGTGTGCGAATCGCGTACGTCCCCAACCTCGACGGCCTGCCGGTCGATCCGAGGGTAGCCTCGATAATCGAGTCGAGCGTGAGCGTGTTTAAGTCGCTTGGCTGTACTATCGAGCAGGCAACGCCGGACTTCAGCAATGCCGACAAGGTGTTCAAAACACTGCGAGCATGGGGTACGGCGTTTGCCCGGGGAGCGCTTCTGGAAGAGCACCGAGACATGATAAAGGGTACAGTGATCGGCGAGATCGAGGAGGGTCTGAAACTAACGGCTATGGATGTTAGTCTCGCTGAGGAGATGCGCACCGCCTACTATCACCGTGTTCGCACGTTCATGGAGACATACGAGTTCATGATTATGCCGGTGAATCAAGTGCCGCCGTTCGCCGTGACCACCGAGTACCCGACCGAGATCAACGGCGTGCCGATGAAAACGTACATTGACTGGATGAAGTCGTGCTACTACATTAGTTCTCTTGGCCACCCAGCGGCGTCCGTTCCATGCGGGTTCACTCCCGAGGGCCTTCCTGTTGGCGTGCAGATCGTCGGACGCCACCACGACGACTTCGGTGTGCTTCAACTTGCCAGCGCCTTTGAGGGCACAACAAGGTTTGGGGAGAGGTTGCCGGGGGTGTTGGGGTAGAGAGCCGAGTAAGAATTGAATCTGCCAACATTATTCTTGCAGCGACACCAGCTAATGGAATTGATGAATCTATCTAGTCTCAGGAGGCTGTTATGGAAATCCTAAGGCGGAACTACCCTGATCTTCCATCTCAAAGTGCACCCCACTTCCAGTCAGTGCGGGTAGGCAACTTCCTCTTCCTTTCGGGAGCCACAGCCCAGGACACTGCTGCAGAATACGGAGACATGGCCGCCCAGACCGACGTCATCCTGAAGAGAATTCAGCATATCTTGGAGTCCGAAGGGGGCACTTTGGAGAACGTGGTCAAGATAACTAGCTACGTCACAGACATCTCCA
>JADFHU010000824.1 GCA_022567055.1 Planctomycetota bacterium | reverse complement strand
TTACATCGCGAAGTCGCTCCAGCTTCACCTTGAGCATCGAATGGAGCCAATCCTGTTTGGGGTCGCCGCTTTTTTGAACAGGACTGAAATATCCTAGGCGGTCAAAGTGTAACTGATCCGCACGGGTGAAAAATGCTCGGTTTTCAAGCTCCTTATCGACTTCGCCACACCAAGTTTTGTACTTTGATTCCCATATATCCACATTAGAAGGTACGCTTGGATCAAGCGGGCTGTTAGAGGTGGCTCGGTTTATCTGAACAGCTTTCCCGTTTTGATAAGTGGAGCATCTGCCCAGTTTACGCCGCCACGGGAATGGACGACTGATTGAAGTAGGCCTGATCCGGCGTCTTCCGGTCAAGGCTCGAATGGGGTCTGCGGCTATTGTAGAATCTGAGGTAACGACTGATCGATGCGCGTGCCTCAGAGACCGTTTCGTAGGCTCTCAGATACACTTCCTCATATTTAATGGTTCGCCACAGGCGTTCGACGAAGACGTTGTCGCGCCATGAGCCCCTGCCATCCATGCTGATGGCAATGCCGTTCCGGATCAACACGCCGGTGAACGCCAGGCTGGTGAACTGACTGCCCTGGTCGGTATTGAATATCTCCGGCTTGCCGTGGCGGGATAATGCTTCTTCCAAAGCTTCAATGCAGAAGGCCGCTTCCATCGTGATCGACAGTCGCCAGGCTAGAACCCGGCGGCTGAACCAGTCGACGATGGCGGTGAGATAGACGAAGCCACGCGCCATCGGGATGTAGGTAATGTCCATCGCCCAGACCTGGTTGGGTCTGATGACCGGCAAGTTGCGTAGGAGATACGGGTAAATCTTGTGACCCGGCTCTGGCTTCGAGGTGTTGGGTTTACGATAAAGCGCCTTGATCCCCATGCGCTTCATCAGCGTGGCCACATGCCGACGACCAATGACAACGCCCTCCGCGTTCAGAAGATCGCGCAGCATCCGGCTGCCCGCGAAGGGATAGTCCAGATGTAATTCGTCTATCCGCCGCATGATCGCGAGATCGGCGGCGGACACCGGACGGGGCAGGTAATAGACGCTGCCACGGCTGATGTTCAGCACCTTTGCCTGTCTGGTGATCGGCAAATCGTGCTTGCGGTCGATCATCGCTTTGCGCTCGGCAATAGTCCTGCCTTGCCGAGCGCTCCTTCCAAAAAATCGTTCTCCAGCGTCAACTCTCCGATCTTCGCATGCAGTGACTTCACGTCGATAGCTGGCAGGGTTGGCCCAGGACTGCCGCCGGAACCAAAAACTTCGGAAGCCCCATCCTGAAGCTGAGCCTTCCACTGCGTGATCTGATTGGGGTGGACATCAAACAACTGCGCCAATTCGGACAGCGTCTTCTCGCCCCTGATGGCGGCCAGGGCCACCTTCGCCTTGAATGCCGGTGTGTGGTTCCGGCGCGGTCGTCTGCTCATCATCTCTCCTGTTCACGGCACATATTCGCCGCTGTCAGGCAGAAACTCCACTTATCGACCTGTTCAGTTTTCCCGAACCACCTCTATCCTTTGACGATCTTGTACTGTTCGAGGGCGCGATCGTGCCGCTCCATCTCTACGGCTATAATCATTATGTGGTTTTCAAAGGCCTCGAAGAGGACGGTGATGTCTGGCTGGGTGATCCCGCCTATGGCAACCGGACCATGTCTAGGGACCGCTTCGAGGAAGTATGGATGGAGGGTATGGCCTTCGTGGTTGCAAAGGAGACTGATAGTGACACCGAGACGCCGCGTTAATTACCTTATCCCTGCCGTCACAGTGCTAATCTCCGCCTTTGCTGCGAGCGCGCACGCACAGACGGTCGATGAACTCCAGCGACAGCTCGAAGCACAACAAGAGATCAATGCCCAACTTAGGCAGCGCGTCCTGACGCTCGAAGAAACAATTGAAAGCCTCCAAGAGAGAAACGAAGCAAGCGCAGAGGAGATAGAGGTCACGCCAGATGCCGTATCGTCCACTGTTGCCGTGACTCCGGCAGACGAGATGTTGGACGTAAGCGACCTAGGTGCTCTGGAGCAGGCTCTCGTACAGAGAGGCAGCCCCGTTCTTCCACCATATAGCGCACAAGTTGTCCCGGTGACGTCCTGGAGCCACTCGGGTTCGAGTGCGTTGGGCTCGGAACGCAATTCCTATGACGTGGGTCTTGCGGCCCGCATGGGCTTACCCCGGGGCATGATGGCTGGGGTTAGTGTACCCTACGTG
>JADFHU010000189.1 GCA_022567055.1 Planctomycetota bacterium | reverse complement strand
CAAAGGCTTTTCTCGATCCCGATTTCGATATCGATTTCGATCCAGACACATTGTTACCCTGGTTTGAACCAGGCCTAATTAGTAATTAGTGGTCGGTAGTCAGTCCTCGGTCCCTTGGCGCTTCCAGCCCGTCGGCATAGACCGCGGAACGCCATTCCCCCGGTCATTCGCGGCACGCCGAGAGATATTTTTTTCAGGTCCCTTTTTCCACCCGTTTTTCCCGTAGCAGGGCACGGATTTTAACTCGCTTTTTTTTGGGTCCTAGGCCTCCTTCACGAGAAAATTTTGCAATTCCCCATTTTTTCAGTCACAGAGTAGGCCCAAAATGAGACTATATATATGAGAGTATGAGTGGTGCACGGCCATTGTACGGGTTTCCCGCTTTGGCATGGGTCCCGCGCTCGAGACGGAAGGGGGAGGCAACGTGGCCGTTGCGTTCGCACGAGGATGATGAAACAGCTGGCAAAGCGCGCTGTTTTCCTGAGCCTCAACGCACCGACTGCTATCGGTCACCCATCCGACGAATGTTCTTGAAAGGCAATCGAAATGAGAACTCGAATGAGTCTAATCGTGCTATGGATGGCGGCAATGCTAGGGGCCGCTCCCAGTGCACGGGCGTTTGACATCTATGTCGACTCAGATGCCCCGGGTGGCAACAACGGTTCGACCTGGCTCAATGCCTATCGAACTCTGCACGACGCCTTGGCGATCGCTCAGCCGGGCGACACTGTCAAGGTGGCCCAAGGTGTTTATCGGCCGGACGAGGGCGCCGGCATGACGCCGGGTGATCGATTTGCCATGTTTGAGCTTCGCTCCAACATTGCCCTGATGGGTGGGTACGCGGGCTACAGCGCCTTGCCGACCTGGCAATGGGACACACGCAATACCGAACTCTATGAGACAGTCCTCAGTGGCGATCTGCAGGGAAACGATCTGCCTTTCGACGTGAACGACTCGCGCGCCCATCGCCTGCGCATCAGCGCGAGTCAGAGACAAGACAACAGCTACACCGTCGTGATGCTGGATACGACACAGCCCGGTACGCTGCTGGAGGGTGTGACCATCAAGGGGGGCAACGCCAATAGCCAGGATCAGTCTGCCGACCACACTACGCGTGGCGGAGGCGTTTTCTGTAAGGACGGTTCTCCCACGATCAGAAACTGCCGCATCGAAATGTGTACGGCGCTCGGTGTGGGCGGGGGCATGTACAATCTGTCCAGTGCCCCCAAGGTGGATGGCTGTACTTTCCTGGGCAACTACTCGGAAAAGTCGGGCTCGGGCATGTACAACCTCACGTCGGATCCCAACATCATCAACTGTCTCTTCGAGTCTAACAACGGAAACTTTATGGCCAAGGGCGCCGGCATCTACAACGATAAAAGTGATCCCAATATCTCGCACTGCGTCTTCAAGAAGAACAAGGGCGTGGGCAGCGGGGGCGGGCTCTACAACAGTGCCAGCAAGCCGAATGTGACCGACACCCAGTTTATCGAGAATCGGCCTCTGTTAAGTGGCGGCGGTGTCAAAAACGCACGCGGTAGCCGCGCCTCTTATGTTCGTTGCAAGTTCATTCGGAATCATGTCGGCAATACCGGCGGCGCCGCGTCCAACGACAGTTCAGATGCGGAGTTTCTCCTCTGTGAATTCATCGACAATGACTCGGCTGACGACGGGGGCGCTATTCACAATCGACGCGCCGCAGTCACCATTCTCAACTGCCTCTTCAATGCGAATGCTGCAAGAGACTATGGCGGCGCCATCGCCTGCTATAATGCCGAGGTCGTTGTTACGAATTGTACCTTCAGCGGGAACGTCGCGGACAGCGGGCGGGCCCTGGCCTGTACGTCCTTCAGCACGGACGAAAGCAGTCAAGTGACCATTGTCAATTCCATTCTTTGGGACAGTGGCATCGAAATCACGCGTACGGATGACTCTAGCATCGACCTCTCGTACAGCATCACCTCTCGCCAGTACCCCGGCACCCATGTCAGTAGGACCAATCCCTCCTTCGAAAACCCCAGGGGAGAGGATCGCATTGCCGGCAACGAGGATGACAATTTTCGATTGTCGGCGAACTCTCCGGCGATCGATAGCGGCACCAACATTGCCGTGCCACTGCGCCTGGTGAAAGATTTGCTGGGTGTCCTGAGGCGGATCGATGATCCAGACACCCAGGACAGCGGCAGGGGGACCGCCCCGATCGTGGACAGGGGGGCCTACGAGTTTGGTGATTTGGCCAATGTGACACCACCCATCGCCGATGCCGGACCCGATCAGAGTCTGTCGTCGCCCACGTCGAGCGTGGTAGACGTCATGTTGGATGGGTCCGCTTCCGGTGATCCGGATGGAGACAGTCTTCAGTATGAATGGACCTGGGCCGTTGGGAACCAGGCCTATCAGGCCACCGGTGTGACGCCCACTATTCAACTCCCGGCGGGCCAGCACGCTGTCACCCTGGTGGTGTTTGACGGTATCTTCTACTCGGCGCCGGATGGGGTCCTCATCAGTATCGTCGAGGTGGGTAATCGCCCCATCGCCGACGCAGGTCCCGACCAATCGGTCATCTCCTCTGCCGGCGGGCAGGCCAGTGTCCATCTCAATGGCTCGGGCTCCTTCGACACGGACGGCGATCCCCTGCAGTATGCCTGGAGCTGGGTTGTCAATAATCAGACGATTCAGACAGCCGGTTTCGCGCCTACGATTCAACTGCCCGTCGGCCAGTATACGGTGCGGCTGGTGGTCTTTGACGGGACCTACTATTCCGCGGTGGATACGGTTCAGATCACCGTGACCCATGCGAATCGTGTTCCCGTCGCCGACGCCGGTCCCGATCAGACGGTCACCGCATCGGCGGGAGGCTTGGCCGCTGTGGCATTGGACGGTTTTGGCTCGAGTGATCCGGACGGAGACAGCCTCCAATACACCTGGAGTTGGACCGTCGGCAACCAATCCTACCAGACGACCCTGGTAACACCGACCATCCAGTTGCCGATTGGCCAGCATCAGATCAGTCTGGTGGTCTTCGACGGTCAGTTCCAGTCCAGCGCCGATATCGTACAGGTGACGGTGATCGAGACCGACCATACGCCGGTGGCGAATGCCGGTGCGGACCAGACAGTCACGGCCTCGGCCCAGGGCCTGGCGACCGTGACCTTGAACGGATCCGGGTCCTTCGACCAGGATGGCGATCCATTGCAGTACCTATGGACTTGGACCTTGAACAACCAGACGCTGTCCACCTCCGGTGTCACGCCCACGATTCAACTGCCGGTCGGGCAACACGCTATCGAACTGCGCGTGTTTGATGGCACGCAGAACTCGACGCCCGATACCGTGGTGATGACCGTGATGCGTGCCGGGAACCGGCCCATCGCCAACGCCGGACCGGATCAAACCGTGGCATCGCCCTTCGGCGGCCTGGTCGCGGTGACGCTCGACGGCTCGGGCTCCTACGATCCCGATGGGGACCCGCTTCAGTACACCTGGAGTTGGGCCACGAATAATCAACCGTTCCAGGCAGTGGGCGTGTCTCCCGTCATACAACTCCCGGTGGGACAGCACCTGATCACGTTGCTCGTGTCTGACGGCGTGTCTTTTTCGCTGGCGGACACCGTTCTGATCACCGTGCAATTGAGTGCCAACCGTCCGGTGGCCCACGCCGGTCCCGATCAAATCGTCACCGCACCTTTCAGTGGCCAGGCGGCGGTCCAACTCAATGGCTCCGGTTCTTTCGATCCGGATGGCGATCCCCTCCAATACGCGTGGAAGTGGACCATTAACAACCAAATATACCAGACCGCCGGTGTCACGCCGACCCTGCAACTCCCCGGCGGTCAACACGTGATCGAACTGACCGTCTTCGACGGCACGCTGACCTCGCTGCCAGACACCGTGACGATCACCGTGCAGAGCGGTGGCAGTCTTCCCATTGCCAATGCGGGACCGGACCAGACCGTGAGGGGATCTCCGTCGGGATTGGCCACGGTGTTCCTCGATGGGTCCGGTTCCTTCGACCCGGCGGGCCGTCCACTCGAGTATACCTGGCGCTGGACGATGAACAACCAGCTCTTCCAGGTTGCGGGAGTACGTCCGGTGATTCAACTACCGGTGGGCCAACACTTCATCGAACTTGTCGTCGATAATGCGTTTTTCCTGTCCTGGCCCGATGTCGTCACGATCACCGTGACCTCCGCCGGGAACCGTCCGGTCGCCGACGCGGGTTCCGATCAAGATCTGTTCATCGCACCGGGCGAGCTGGCAAGCGTCAATCTCAATGGGTCGGCGTCGGCGGATCCAGACGGCGATCTCCTGCAGTATACGTGGTCCTGGCGAATCGGTGGTCTGGACTTTCAAGCGACAGGGGTGAGCCCCACCGTTCAGTTCCCGGTCGGACACCATGTTGTCAGTTTAACGGTGTTTGACGGCACCACTCACTCCAATGCGGATGAGGTCATCGTCTTCGTCAGAGAACTGACTGCGGGTCGACTGTGGCTCTGGCCTTTTCATGTCACTCGATCGGATGCCGTGGACTATGTGCTGGGGATGCTCAAATTGAACAATGTGCAGCCTAGGGATGTGGACCTGACGCTGCCTGCCCGGCTCCTCCCGGCGGACATCCCCGCCCTGGCCATGCATGCGCTGCTGGATGCAGACGGTGTCACCACGACCCTCTTTGTGTTCTTCGATGAAGAGGCCTTGCTCAGGGCCATTCCACAAAATGGCCAGCTGCCCATCACCGTGGTCGGCCAGTTGAGGTCGGGCCAACCCTTCTTCGGCTCCGCCACACTGTTTTTGACACACTAATCGATCCTTAAATCACTCGAGTGATCGCGGTGTGACTGCTGAAGGCCTCATAAATCTGATCGCGTGCCGACTCGGTGATCACGACGGTCTCGACGTTCAGGGACACATACTTTCCCCCGGTGCTGCGATGAGAGAAGGCCACTCGGTAGTCCATTTTGCCCAGACAGTCCGCAATCGCGTTGCGAAGTTGTTGTTCATCTATCCCGATGATGCAGTAGGACCAGTTGCACGGATAGTCTATGGTTGGTGTGTCCATTTTCCTGCGAGAATCCTTCGCCATCGAGATTTGCCGGTCGATGATACGGCTGTTCTCTCTCGATTCCAAGAAAAAATGACCCCCGTCCTATCGCCCTCCGTCCTGTTTTTCAATGGATGTCGCCGGCGAGGCTGTGGTATAAGGGACGACAGTCGATGAAACCAAGAAATGACTATCTCTGAGTTTTACTGGAATAAAGGATTCATGATGTCACGGAAAAAGATTGCACTGATTGGCGCCGGGCAGATCGGCGGCACCATGGCGCTACTGGCCGCTCAAAAGGAACTCGGTGATGTGGTCACCTTTGATATTGCCGAGGGCATGCCCCAGGGCAAGAGTCTCGATATTCTCCATGGAGCGCCGATTATGCCGACCTCTGTTCAACTGCGGGGCACCAATGACTACGAGGAGGTCCGCGGCGCGGACGTGGTGATTGTGACGGCCGGTCTGCCCCGCAAGCCGGGGATGAGCCGAGACGATCTGCTGGATGTGAACTACGCCATCATCAGGACGGTGGGTGAAAACCTAAAGGCATTGGCCCCCGATGCCCTGGTGATCGTGGTCACGAACCCCTTGGATGCGATGGTCTACGCCATGCAACAGATCACGGGCTTTGACGCGACCCGAGTGATTGGCATGGCCGGTGTCCTCGATTCATCTCGTTTTTCCAGTCTGATTGCCCAGGAACTCGGCGTCTCCGCCGCCGATGTCACGACCCTGGTCATGGGAGGACACGGGGACACCATGGTGCCCCTCATTCGCTATGCCACGGCGGGAGGCATCCCCATCACCCAGCTCTTGGACAAGGAGCGGCTGGAGGCCATCTCCCAGCGCACCGCCCAGTCGGGCGGCGAAATCGTGGGACTGCTCAAGACCGGATCTGCTTTTTACAGTCCGGCCCTGTCCGCGATCAAGATGGCAGAGGCCTATCTGCGCGACCAAAAACGCATTGTCACCTGTGCTGCCAAACTGAAGGGTGAATATGGTGTCTCGGGACTGTACGCAGGGGTCCCCGTGGTCCTGGGGGCGCGGGGCGTGGAGAAAATCATCGAAGTAGAGCTGGATGCGTCCGAGCAGGCCGCGTTTGACAGATCCATCGCGGCCGTCAAAGAATTGACGGAGTGGGTCGAGAAGAAAAGTGTCTCGGTGTAAGAGAGTGGTCTGTGGGTCTATAGGTCTGTGAGTCTGTGAGTCTGTGGGCGGTTTGCTGCAATAACTCATCACTCATCACTCATCACCACCACCGACTACCGACTACCGACTACCGATTACTGATTACTTCTACACTTGGACCCTCGAGTTTGCCGATAAGTAAGGTCTATGGAGTCGATTCGCGACATCTACGCCAAACGATCGCCGGGTGATCGGCCGGTGATATCACTGGAGTTCTTCCCCACGAAGACTGAACAGGGCGAGGAGACCCTGTTTTCAAAGACCCTCCCTCAACTGATGGAACTGAGGCCGGATTTCTGTTCGGTGACCTATGGGGCGGGCGGGAGCACTCGGGACAAGACGCTGGACATCGTGGAACGTATCCAGTCGCAACATGCCTTGACGGCCATGGCCCATCTGACCTGTGTCAACGCCACCCGGGAGAGCATTTTGCAGTACCTGTCCGAGGCCCGGGCGCGGGGTATCAAGAACATCTTGGCCCTACGCGGGGATCCCCCGGCCGGGCAAAAGACCTTTACCAAGACAGAGGGCGGATTTGAGTACTCTTATCAACTCGTGCAATTGATTAAAGAGCTCGGCGGGTTCTCCATCGGTATCGCCGGCTTTCCCGAGGGCCACATTGCCTGCAAAGAGGGGCGGGAGGTTGATTGGCGGCACGCGAAATACAAGATCGACTGCGGCGCCGAGTTTCTGATCACGCAGGTCTTCTTCGACAACGACGATTATTTCGCGTTTCGCGATTACCTGACGCAGGACTTGGGAGTGACCGTGCCCTTGATTCCGGGAATCCTCCCCATCCTGAACACTCGGCAGATCAAGCGTTTTTCGGATCTCTGCGGGGCACGGATACCGGCCTCACTGCTGGAGACATTGGAGGGTATCGGCGACGATGATGAGGCGGTCATGCAGTTTGGGATTGACTTCGCCGTGCGGCAGATCGCAGATCTTATCGAGGCAGGCGTCCCCGGTATACACCTCTACACCCTCAACAAGGCCCACTCGACCACGGCCATCCTCAAGAATCTGGTTCTGATTTAACCCCTTTTCCGCTACAGTGGCCTTATGAAGGCTGCTCTCTACGAAGCTTTCGCGGCACCACTAAAATTGGTGGAGGTGCCCGACCCGGTGCCCCCTCCCATGGGCGTTGTGCTCGAGGTGAAGGCAACCGGTCTCTGTCGCAGCGACTGGCATGGCTGGATGGGCCATGATCCCGACATTCGCCTTCCCCACGTGCCGGGCCATGAGATGTCCGGCGTGATTGAAGCGCTGGGAGAATGCGTCTTTAAATGGAAAGTGGGGGATCGCGTGACAGTCCCCTTCGTGTGCGGTTGCGGCGTGTGTCCTCAGTGTCAGTCCGGCAACCATCAAGTGTGTGACCACCCGTTTCAACCCGGGTTCACCCACTGGGGCTCCTTCGCGGAGTATGTCGCCATCGACTACGCCGATGTAAATCTGGTACGCCTGCCGGAGGCAATCGAATTCACCACCGCCGCCAGCCTCGGCTGCCGGTTCGCCAGCGCCTTTCGGGCGGTCGTCACCCGGGGCCGCGTCTCTGCGGGGCAATGGGTGGCCGTTTATGGATGCGGCGGTGTGGGTCTCTCGGTCATCATGATTGCCAGCGCTCTGGGCGCCAATGTGGTCGCTATCGACATCAGGAAAGAGACTCTTGAATTAGCCACATCCCTAGGCGCCATAGCAACGCTGCACGCGGAGCGCGTGCCCAATGTGGTCGAGGCCGTGCGCGAGTGGACCCATGGCGGCGCCCACCTCTCCATCGATGCATTGGGCAGTCCCCAGACATGTTATGATTCGATTGATAGCTTGAGAAAGCGGGGGCGGCATGTGCAGGTGGGCCTGCTGTTGGGGAAAGAGCGACATCCCGCCGTGCCCATGGATCGAGTCATTGCCCACGAACTGGAGATAGTGGGCAGCCACGGCATGCAGTCTCACTGTTACCCCGAGATGCTGGAGATGATCGGTCGGGGAAGAGTGCGGCCCGACCAGTTGATCGTGCGTACCATCAGCCTGGAAGAATCGCTCCAGGCCTTAGTGCGTATGGATCGCTTCGAGGAGCGGGGAGTCACGGTCATCAATCGGTTTTAGAGCCGATCCTTATTTCTACGCAGCGTCTACGATGGCTCGTGCGGTTCGAATGTGAAAACGCCATGCGAATAGGTGAAGCGATCCTCTTCGTTGGTCACCTGGGCCTGGTGCAACCAGGCGTTCCATGCGGCATCCAGTTCGTCCTCTGTTAAGTTTTGCAGATCTAGATCTTCTTCACTCAAGAACTCATCTCGAAATTCAATCATGGCCTCCTCCTTGGGCTGTCATTGGCAAGATCTTTTTGTCAGTTCAGCGTAAATATCATATCCGGTCTCGGAGCAAACAACGATAGTATTGTGAAGACGATGAACTTCCTGTGAACGAACCGATTACGATCCCTTCCCCCTTCACCCTTCACTCTTCACCCTTCACCCTTCCCTCAGTCCGCTCTCACTTAGGGTCAACACGCGATCGGCGGCGCCGGTGAGTTGGTGGTTGTGGGTTACGATCAAGAGGGTGGTGCCTTGCCGGTGAGTTTCTTCCAGGAGGGCCATGATGACGGCCTCGGTCTCGGGATCCAGCTTACCCGTG
>JADFHU010000823.1 GCA_022567055.1 Planctomycetota bacterium | reverse complement strand
GCACCTTACTTGATGCCATCGCCGTCCTTCAGTAATGCGGTCTCCGAACGACAATGACCAGGGGTCTGTGCCTAACGGCGCAGGCCCTTTTTTCATGGGTCTTGAATCGTTTGTCGATCGGGTTTTGTGTTCTTCTTTAAGCACAAACCCCCAAGTCTATCGCACTCAATCGTTGATAATCAGATGCCGTTTCACCTATTCGGGTAAAACCTGTTTTTTATTGCTCATCCGGTAGAATTTGGCTGCCAAAACTCTATAGTAAGCATTCGTTGGTAAGAATTCGCTTTCTCACAGGCAGGCATATGATGTGTGGTTTACGCTTCAGAAGCATCGTGAATCCTGATGAACTGTTACCTAAAATCGAACCATGCCGATTATTCTGTGCTTACGGCACCGTTGTGTCAAACGCAGGGCAATGATGGCGTGAAATATCTGACTTGATTTTGAAGAAGGAGAAGAACGATGGAAAAAAAGTGCATTATCTGGGTATCAATGGTTTCTGTAAGTCTACTGCAAAGTTCGTTATTTGCTCAACTCCCTGCCGGCTGGATTGAGCAGAGTGGGTGGTTGAGCGGTAGTTTTGGTCCTGACGCGGGTAATGCCACTGTGGATGCCGAGACTATTGAAGTCAGTGGCGGTGGTCCAGATATCTGGGCAACCTCAGATGGCGGCCAGTTCTTATTGCGCGAGGCATCCGGCAATGGTGAAATTATCGCCCGGTGTCTCGATACTGGCACCGGCTCAAATGCTTGGGCCAAGGGAGGCATCATGATTCGCAACACTCTAGCGGCGAATGGCGCGCACGCCCATGTCTTGATGACCGGAGGAAATGGAGGCGGAGGAATTTTGCAGTGGCGCTTAACCGACGGGGGTGGAAGCGCTTGGCCTGGTGATACTATACCAGCGGTCCAAGTCCCGAAATGGCTTAAGGTTGAGCGTATTGGTGATGAATTTTCGGGATACTTTTCCGATGACGGCAGCAACTGGACCCAGACAGGTCCAACTCAAACCATTGCCATGACAGATCCGGTCTATGTTGGATTTGCAGTCAGCTCACATCAGAATGGTGAATTACGGACATTTGTATTCGATTCCTTGGAATCGTCTTGGTTTTCGTTTAAGACAGCCACGGCTCCCTCTCCTGAAGACGAAGCCATTGACATTCCCCGCGATGTAGTATTGGGCTGGGCCTCGGGGGAACTTGCCAATCGTCATACGGTCTTCTTTGGCACGGTTTTTGATGATGTAAATAATGCCAGTACCACAGATCCGCTGGGTGTACGCATGAGTCCCAACCAAAGCGTCAACACCTATGATCCGAATGGGTTGCTCGATTTCGGTCAGACCTACTACTGGCGCGTCGACGAGGTCAATAGCGCCCCTGACTTTACTGCTTTCAAGGGCGACGTCTGGCGTTTTACCGCAGAGCCCTTCTCGATTCCGATCACCGGCATCGCGGCCACGGCCTCCAGCAGTTTCGGCGCTTCTACGCCTGAAAAAACCATTGACGGTTCCGGGCTGGCGGAGGACCTCCACGACACCTCCGCCACGCATATGTGGATCAGCGGCGGTGTCCCAGCCACGATCGAATACGCCTTCGACCGGGCCTACAAGCTGCATGAACTTTGGCTCTGGAACTCGAATCAGCTCATCGAGGCCTTCGTGGGATTCGGCGCCAAGGATGTTGTGATCGAGCACTCCCTCGACGGCGAGAACTGGAGCGTTCTCGACGGCGTCGGGCCCTTGGTCCAGGCGACGGGTACCGAGGGTTATGCCCACAACAACACTATCGATTTCGGTGGTGCCGTGGCCCAGCATGTCCGTCTGACCATCGACAGTGTGCAGGGGATCGCGCCCCAGGCCAGCCTGAGTGAGGTGCGGTTCTTCTTCATACCCACGTTTGCCACCAGGCCAAATCCCGCCCCAGATGCCACTGACGTGGCGCCCGATACGACTCTTTCTTGGGGTAGGAATGGACGTGAGGCCGATCGCCACGAGATCTATGTTGGGACCAATGCCAATGATCTAGCCCTGGCGGGTGCTGCCAGTGAAAGCAGCTTCTCGACAGGCGCTTTGGATCTGCAGTTGGGTCAGACTTATTCCTGGCGTGTCGATGAGGTCAATGAGGCCATGGACCCCAGCACCTGGGAAGGCACTGTCTGGAGCTTTACCACCGTGGATGCCATCATCATCGACGACATGGAGAGCTACAAAGACGAAGAATTTCTC
>JADFHU010000188.1 GCA_022567055.1 Planctomycetota bacterium | reverse complement strand
GCCGCTTCTCAATCGCCAAATCCTCACTGTAGCCCACTACACCTCCGGTTTGGCTCAATCGGCGCGACCAAATCTACGGCACACTTGAACCCCAAAATGTCCAATTTTTTTCTTGCCGATCCCTTACCTCAGTTTTAGGGTGGCCAGAGCCAGTGCCGCGCAGGCGGCGCCCAGCAGCCAGAAGCGTACGACCACCTGGGACTCTTGCCAACCGGCCAGGTGGAAGTGATGGTGCAGGGGGGCGCACCGGAAGAGGCGTTTCCCACCGGTATACTTGAAGTAGCCAATCTGTAGAACCACACTCATCAGCTCCATCACAAAGACACCCCCCAGGATCAGCAGTAGAATCTCGTTTCGCGTGACAAGGGCCCCGTAGCCCATGGCCGCGCCCAGAGGAAGCGAGCCGACATCGCCCATGAATGTCTGCGCGGGGTAGCAGTTGAACCACAAGAATCCCAATACCGCGCCCAAGACCGCGCCATAGAAGATGCTCAACTCTCCCGCCTGCGGTATGTGCGGTAGTAGCAGGTAGCTGGCCCAGGTGACCGTGACGCCGCCGGTCATGGACTCCGACGCGACATAACACAGGATCGTCAAAACCATGCTCACCATGACGACGCAACCCGAGGCCAATCCGTCCATGCCATCGGCCAGGTTGACCGCGTTGCTGGTGGCGGTCAGATAGAAGATGGCGATGAATACAAAGGGCCATTTGCTCAGGGGGAGCCCGTGCTTGTAGAAGGGCAGCCAAAACGCCTTGCCATCCTCTAATCCACTAAAATCCCTGTAGAGGAAACATGCGATCAGGACGGCGCCGGCGATCTGAAAGAGGAGCTTCTCCCACCAATGCAGCCCGTCTCGGGTCCTTTTTTGGGTACCGGAGGTCAGCTTCAGCCAGTCGTCGATGCCCCCCAGGACCGCAAACCAAAACACCAAAAAGATGGCCTTCTGTACAAAGGGGTTGTTGAGCTTTGCCCAGAGCAGGGTGGTCGCCACGGTGGCGAGGATGATGATGAGGCCACCCATGGTCGGGGTATTGGCCTTGTCTTTGGTCAGCTCGTTGAGGGCGGCATGGTGGAACTCCGGACGATCCCCAATCTTCTTTCTCATGAGCCAACGGATGATGCGAGGACCTACCAGCAGGGCAATGCAGAGGCTGGTCAGGGTGGCCATGATTGCCCGGAACATCACATAGCGGTAGGCATAGAAGTGGAAGTGTTCGGCAAACTGGTAGTGTTCTAGCAAATGATACAGCATAGGCTTTGTCGGAAAACTTGCTCGTCGGCCCGAGAGCGAGCAGTTTTTTCGCCTGGCAAAGACGGCGAAGCAGGCGATATTGGTTTCATCGTCGATACAGCCGGATGCAGCCAGGCGGAAAAAGGGCCGCTCGAAGCCAGATCGAGTTTTCCGACACAGCCTAGTTCTACGCGCTGCCAACCATCTCTTTGAGCGTCTCCACGGCCTTTTCCAGGCCCACCGATCTCGATCCTTTGACAAGAACGACGTCGTGGTCCTGGATCAGGCTCGTCAGACTCTGGCATGCCGAAATGGTATCCTCAAAGTAAGCGATCTGCAACTCTTTAGCATGGAGGGAACTGGCAGTTTGGGCAGTGAACATGGCCAGCGGACCGATGGCAATGAGCAGGTCTACCTCCGCTTCTGCAACGCAATGGCCAAGTGCTTCGTGCAGGGACTGACTGTCCGCACCGAGTTCCGCCATCTCGCCGAAGATGCACACGCGACGACCGGTGTTGCCAACCCTGTGCGCCCCGAGAATGCTCAGTGCGTTCTCCATCGAAGCGGGACTGGCATTGTAGCAGTCATTGATGACCGTGAGAGAGCCAAGCGAAAGCACGTCGGCCCGCATGGGTGGTGGGCCCAGGGTATTGACGGCGGCCGCGAAGGACTCCCACTCGACCCCGACCCAGGAGCAGACGGCCCAGGCTGCCAGCGCATTGGCGATGTTGCCCGGCCCGGCCAGGGGCAGCCGGATTGCCTTGCCTTGCACAGAAAAGGTGCTGTGGCCGGCGCTGAGTTTAACTTGGTCGGCGCGAATCTGTGCGGCGGGAGAGGTGCCGAAGGTGGTCGCCGCCAGAGCGTGCCCGCGACAATGGTTCCTGATGGCTGGATCGTCGCCATTGACGATCAAGCGACCCCCGGACCGGAGGCCCTCCGCAATGGACATTTTTTCCCGCAGAATGGATTCGATGTCACCAAGGCCCTCTAGGTGTGCAGGGAATACGTTTGTGACCACCGCGATGTCTGGTTGGGAGATATGGGTAAGATAAGATATTTCTCCCGGTGCGCTGCTGCCCAGTTCCACGACGACCACCTCATGGTGGGGCCGAGCGCTCAACAGGCTGAGCGGTAGACCTATGTGGTTGTTGAAGTTCCGCGGGGACTGATGCACACGGAACTGATCGGACAGAACGTGCGCGATGATGTGTCGCGTAGAGGTCTTGCCCACCGAGCCCGTGATCGCGATGACGCGAAAGTCAGCCTCCTGCCGAAAATGCCGCGCCAACGTTCCCAGGGCAGTGGTTGTGTTCGGCACCTGCAAGAGCGCTTGGCCTGTCTTGTCCTTGATGTTGAACGCAGTGCTGACCAAAGCGCAGCATGCGCCCTGGGCGAAGGCCTGTTCTAGATGGTCGTGGCCGTCAAATCGATCTCCTTTGAGGGCGACGAAGCACTCGCCGCGTCTGAGCGTACGAGAATCGGTGCTGATACCGCTACAGATGAGAGAGGAGGAAGTATCGCGTGGATGAGCGATTGTAGCTGATAATATGTTGGCTAAGTCTTGTAGCGTTAAGGGATTCATCGAGTGGTCAAGGATTTGATAGAGGCAAGGGCGACCTCCTTGTCACTGAAAGCAATCCTTTTCTCACCAATTACTTGATAAGTTTCGTGTCCCTTGCCAGCGAGCAACACTATATCATTTGTTTTCGCTTTGTCGATAGCGAACTGAATAGCTTTTTTGCGATTTACCTCAACGAACACGTTGGGATCCACGAAACAGGACAACCCGGATCTTATTTCGTCAATGATTTGCTGTGGCGCTTCGCTGCGCGGGTTGTCGCTGGTGATGATGAGGATGTCGGCGTTGGCCCTGGCGACACGGGCCATGCGGGGTCGCTTGCTTCGGTCTCTGCCGCCGCCGCAGCCGAAGAGAACGATGAGTCTCCCGCTGCAAAGCGGTCTCAAGGTTGTCAGCACATTTCCCAGCGCATCATCGGTGTGGGCATAGTCGATCAGTATCGAAAAATCCAAGTCTGCCTCAACGCGTTCCAGTCGTCCGGGGACGAGCGCCAGTTCAGAAAGACCTTTCGCGATTAGACTTAGGTCGATACCGGCAGCGACACACAAACCGGCAGCCGCCAAATGATTGCTGACGTTGTGTCTTCCCAGAAGCGGCGACCGGACCAGCGTGGATTGATCGCCGTGATGAAGCGTGTAGGTCGTGCCGGTGACACTGAGCGAGTGGATGCAGGCCCGGAGGTCGGCGTCGCCATCGATGCCATAGTTTAGGACCTGCGCATTCGTCAGTCTTGCCAGTTGGGCACCGTGAGGAGAGTCAGCATTGAGTACGGCGGTGGCCCCATACCCCAAGCCTGTAAACAGCGTCGACTTTGCCGCCAAATATTTTTTTTCTGTCTGATGATAATCCAGATGGTCGCCCGTCAGATTGGTAAACGCGGCTGCGGCGAACTCGATGCCGGCCAACCTTTCCTGCTGCAGGGCATGACTGCTGGCCTCAATCACCATGTACTCTCTGCCCGCCCTGACCATTTGAGACTGGAGTCGGGCCAGGCTGCACGCATCCGGCGTCGTCAAAGGGGCATCCTCTCTTTCGGCACCGGTATCATAGCAAATCGTCCCGATCAAGCCGACTGCCTTACCGGCCGCTTTCAGGCAGGCCTGCACGAGAGTGACGACCGTGGTTTTTCCATTCGTTCCTGTCACGCCCAGATTGATCAGTTTCTTCGCGGGATAGTCAAAACTGGCCTGAGCCAACGTGGCCGCTGCCTTGGCAGGTGAGTCGACGACCACCATCCGTTCCGGTGTCACATCCGGTGGAGGGGGCGCGCACACAACGTACTTGGCACCCTGGGTTTGCGCGTCCTGAACGAAACGACGGCCATCCACCAAAGTGCCCGGGATCGCCACAAACACATCGCCCGGCCGCACGCGACGGGAATCCGTAGAGATTCGGCGGGATTCCCTGTGGACGATCGTCACTAGCTGGTCAAATGTCATTGGCGGTTAGATTCTCGATGTTTATCGTGTTGATGTCTTAATCGCCCGCCATTCTAGGCGATGTCCTGAGGCGCTTCAACGGTGGCCACGGGGCGATCGCATGTAGATTCCAAATTCGTACGAAATGTAGCAGAAACGCCAGTTGGCCAGGATTCCTACCATTCAACTGTGAACCGTGAACCTGGAACCTTAGAATCATGCCCTTTTTTTCTTTCTTGAAATGGCGCTTTAACATAGGATAAATGGACACCGATTCACGGAGGTCGACTAAGTTTTCCGTATCCCTGAAAGGAACATGATGGTTCATCGCAGGTCAAGAATTCTGTTCTTAGTATTGATATCGGCAGTTGTTACGGTCGGCGCTGCGGAGTCAGATCGGCACTACTTTGCCGTGCTCCTCGACGGCAAGAAGATCGGCCATGCCGAGCATTCGCGGGTTGTCGTCGATGGAGAGGTCCGAACGACGGAGCGTATGCACATGACGATTTCGCGCATGGGCATTCCCATTCGTATGGAGGTGAGCGATACCTCCATCGAAACGGTTGAGGGGCGGCCCCTTGGTTTCGAACTGGAGCAAAAACTCAGTCTGATCACGACCCGTCAGTCGGGTCGTATTGGCGCGGACGGCATGTTGGAGGTGACCACGAAGGGCGTCGGGCCCGAACGGAAAAAACGAGTACCCTGGCCTGAGGGCGCGATGATGTCCGAAGGACTACGTCTGCTGGCGATGCAGAAGGGGCTCAGGCCGGGGACCTCCTACAGCGCCAAGATGTTCAATCCCTCGGTCATGCGGGCCATGGACACTAGGGTTGAAGTGGGATCCAAAGGCGCTGTCGACCTGTTCGGTCGGTCTGTCCGCTTAACCGAGGTGAAGAGTTCCTTTCTCTTTCCGGGAGCGGGGGAGGTGACTAGCACCACTTACGTGGATGACGAGATGGCAACGTTGAAATCCGTCATCCCTATACTGGGCATGGAGATCGAAATAGTTTCCTGCGCGCAGGCGTATGCCCTGGCCGACTTTGACGCCGCCGAGTTGATGGTCCAGCTGCTCCTGCCCAGTCCTGTACCGTTGGAGGACGTCGGTGACCTTGAGGCGATCACCTACCGCCTCGTTCCCACGACCGACAACACTCAGCTCGACATCCCGGTGACTTCCAATCAGTCTGTGCGAACCGAAGATGGCAAGATCCTCGTGACGGTGCGTCCCCTCCGGGGACAGCCAGGACACTCCTTTCCCTATCGAGGCGACAACGAAGCGGCGCTCAAGGCCCTAGAGTCCAACGTCTACCTGCAATGCGACGATGATCGCATAAAAAGCCTGGCCCGGGAGGCGGCCGGACAGACCGAGGACGCCTGGATAGCGGCCCAGCGGATCGAGCGTTTTGTTGCCGGGTACATCGTAAGCAAGGACCTAACGGTGGGTTACGCATCGGCTCTCGAGACCCTGGAGAGCAGACAGGGCGATTGTACCGAGCACGCGCTGCTCTGCACGGCCCTGTGCCGATCCCTGGGCATCCCCGCAGAAGTGGTTGTCGGTATCGCCTATGTGAAAGAGTTTGCCGGGGCGCCGAACAGTTTTGGGGGACACGCGTGGACACGCGTCTTCATCGAGGATCAGTGGATTGGTCTCGACGCCGCCTTTGCGGGGACCGGCCGGGGCGGCTATGATGCGGGCCATCTCGCCCTGAGCACCGGTGGCGGCGAACCGGCCGATTTCTTTTCCCTGATTGGAACCCTGGGTCGCTTCGAAGTGGCAGAGGTCGTCCCCCTCTCCGAATCCAGTGATCAGTAATCCGTAACAATCAGTAATCAGTGAGCAAGCAACCAGTCTTCCGCCAAAACCAACTACAGACCCCCAGACCCACTGACCCACCGACCCCCAGACCCGAAGACCATCCGATAGGCCCATCTCTATTGACCTGGCAGACCTGAAATTCTATAATGCATGTCAGTGGTGTGTGCTGCCTCACACGAGAGAATGGGCGGCACATCCATGCCTTACAGACTTGGAGGCTGGAGACCGGTTCGTTTAGTGTTGTTTACTGGGATCTCTGTGTATGCGCTGTATTGGCTCCTTCTGGACCGTTCCTTGCGCAGTTTGGATCATGCCTACAACAATCACAACGAATGATTGATGCAGAGGTTACGCCCAGTATCAGCCGACATGACATGGGAAACGCAGGACCGTCTAATTGAATAAGCTGATGCGCCGTGATGAATAATCCTGCAGAGACAAACCGTCGTGTTGATGAGCGTTCCCGAGTGTGGCAGCGCTGTCGGCTCCTCATCGCTATCCTTGGCTGTCTTCAGGGCGTCGCGTCGGCCAATGCCGATGACGCGCTTGTCGGTCACTGGGAGTTCGACAGGGTCAGAGACCTCGAACCCAAACGAGTCTTCGATTCATCTCCCTTTAGAAATGATGGGCGACTGACTGGACAGGCCGCGATTCGATCGGAGGGCCATACCGGTGGGGCCTTGGATCTGAATCCCAACAACAGCGACGCAGACTATGTGACGGTTCCCCACGATAGTAGCCTGGATCTACCCGATCAGCTCACCCTTGCCGCGTGGCTCTTTGTCTTCGAGCTTGACGAGGGCGACGGCATTGCCACCAAGGGCGTCGAGTTGGCTCCCTGGAGTCTGGCCCTGTCGAAGGCGGGGCATCCCCTGTTTGAAGTCAATCATCGGGGTGATGGTGCCGCAGTCTACAGCAACCCGTCGGAGCTGCGCGGTCACGAACAGGTCCAATCCGGTCTATCGATCGACCTCCAGCAGTGGGTCCACGTCGCCGTGACCTACGATGGAGCGACCCTGGCCTTCTTCGTCAATGGCGTTGAGGAGCGTTTCTCAGGCAAGGCCTACCTTTTTGGCAAGACCACCGAACCCCTGATCTTGGGGGCGGCATTGCCCGGCGAGGATGCGTTCTTCAATGGCTATATGGACGATGTGCGTCTCTACAACCGGGCCCTGGAGGCTGATAGCATCAAGATTATGGCATCGGCGGGCCTGCACGCCATTGACCCCAGTCCCGCGAATGGAGCCCGGTCGGTCGCCCATGCGGAACTCACCTGGTGGGCCCCCCGCGGTGAGCCCCTGCAGGTGGTCTATGTGGGCACGAATCGCTTTGTCATGACACAAGTGGCGCTTCTCCCCAACTTTGAACAGAGTTTCGTGATTGAAAACCCCACGCCCTCGACGACCTACTTTTGGCGGGTAGATCAGCAGGGGGCGACCGAGACGGTGCGCGGCGATGTATGGGTCTTTTCCACGGCGCCGCTCGAGGCCAGCGAGCCTTCTCCCGCATTTGAAGCCGTGAGCGTGCCTCTCGATGGACTGGGTCTCGGCTGGGCCTCCGGATTCGGTGCCTCCGGGCACCGCGTCTATTTTGGCCCCGCCGGCGGGGAAATGTCGTTGGCCGCGGCGCTCGATGCGGATCACTTCACGCCGCCGGCGACGTCCATCGAGTACGATCGGGCCTATCGTTGGCGGGTCGATGCGGTCTCGCAGGAGGGGTCGGTTGTTACCGGTCCCGTGTGGCGATTTCGCACCGCCCCCTATGTCCCGCCCGATCCCTGCGTCGTGGCCTGGTACTGGTTTGACGAGGGGAGCGGCAGCACCTCGCACGATTGGTCCGATAACGGCTTAGATGCTCGACTCGAGGGAAACGTGGCTTGGTCGGCCCAGGGTAAATTCGGCTGGGCCGCCGACCTGACCGGAGATGGCTACATCCAGATACCGGTGGGTCCGGCGCTGCAAGGTGTCCATGATTTCACTCTGCTCGGATGGTTTTTGCAGGAGCAGCCCAGCGAAGGGACGCGTCTGTGGAGCCTCGGCCGCGATGCGGAGCACTCCATTTCCCTACAACCGAACCTGCCCGGGGCAGACAGTTTCCTCTTCGAGAGTCGCTGCGTCCGTGGTGGTGTGGACCGAGAGGGCGGTACCGGCGAACATGCCTTTCCTCTGGGGGAATGGACCCACAGTGCTTTGCGCCTCGACATGGACCGACGGCGCGCCACCCTCTTCCAAAATGGCCATAGCGTATTGGACGTCGAGGACATCCAGGTGGATCCCGCCTTCTTGCACGAGCACGGCGGGATGCCGGCGTGTTACCTCGGTCGGTCTCACCAGGACGACGGGGCTTTCTTTAGAGGCCGGATCGATGACGTGCGACTCTACCGGAAGGCCTTGAGCGACACCACCGTTTCTCGGGTAGTCAGCGGGGATCTGGTGCAGGCTTGGGGTCCAACGCCGGTCTCGGGCGAGCAGGTAGATCGGGAAACGCCGATCACTCTCACCTGGGAGGCGGGGCAGGGGGCTGTCAGCCACGATCTCTACGTTGGCAGCCATCCCTCAGCACTTTCCTACCAGGGACGCCAGCGTCGTCGCCGTTTCGCCTTGGGGCTGGTTGAGGGGGGCACCACCCACTATTGGCGCGTCGACACCAAGTTCGCCAATGGGACCGTGCGGCCGGGCGTGGTGTGGGACTTTACCGTGGCACTCCACCTCGTCGTCGACAACATGGAACTCTATACGGACGACCCCGGTAGCCGCATCTGGGACAGGTGGATCGACGGGATCGTCACTGACAATGGCTCCACGGTGGGTTACGACGAACCGTCCTATGCCGA
>JADFHU010000187.1 GCA_022567055.1 Planctomycetota bacterium | reverse complement strand
TTGGGAAGCAACGACCCGTGTTGTAAAACTGCGTGAATCGCAAGCCGTTTCTCGCCAGATCGTCCAAGTGCGGCGTCTCGATTTCACCCCCGTAACAGCCGATGTCGCTAAATCCCATGTCGTCAACCATGATAATGACGATGTTCGGTTTTTCCGTGGCATGAATCACGCTGCTCATCGCCAATGGAATCAGTAAGCAAACTGCAGTCTTAAGAATTCGTATCATGGTCTTTTCCCGAAAAGACAACTGATCGCCCCATGAGAATGCTTTGCCATCGATGAAGAATTGATCGATGCCCTTGTCATCGGTTGTTGTGAAATCATTACCACAAGACCAGAACTTCTCTTTGATCCTGTATACCACTCGAAAGTTCCTTTCCGCTAGGTGAACCTGAAAGTCGAACCGCTTGGCTCATTCCCTCCTCATTCTGGGAATTCCGTAGCCTTACCGTGAATGTCGGGTTCACAGGTCAACAGGATGCCAGGCTTCAATCTTCTGCCTTAGATCTGCGACAATGTCTGGGTGCGCCGTGGCCAGGTCGTTCTGCTCGTGAGGATCCTCCTTCAGATGGTAGAGATGCACGGGCGACTTGTCCCATCCATGAAGCACCTTGTATCGGGTGGTATCCTTCCCCTGGTAACGGACGAGGAGTTTCCAATCGCCCTCGACGCACCACAGGTACTGCAGTGTGTCATCGGGCGTGCCGAGGGTCATGTTGTGGGTCGCGTTGCATACCCCGTACACGATTTTGCGGTCTTTACGAGCCTGTTCATCCAGCAGATTGATGCCGGGCAGGTCTGCCGGGAGTTGCAGGCCTGCGGCGGCGGCGATGGTCGGAAAGAGGTCGATGCTCTGCGCGAACTGTGGTGCCCATTCTGCAGGTGTGTGGCCGGGCCATGAAACAATGATGGGTGTACGGATACCATTCTCATAGGGTGAACTCTTGGACCTCTGAGCATAGCCTTTCCAGAGCTTCTGGGCCGGGTGGTTCGCGTTCGTACTGGGTGCCGCCCAACCGTTGTCACACACATAGAATACGAGGGTGTTCTCCCTCAGCCGTCTCTCATCCAGGTAGTCTAGCAACTCGCCGCAGGTTTCATCGAACCATTCGCACATCGCGTAGTACTTTGCGACGTCATTGGCACGACCCTCTTTTTGGTATTTGTCCAAGAGGCGCTTGGGCGGGTTGTGCGGAGTATGCGGCAGGAAGGGCGCATACCACAGGAAGAAGGGTTTGTTTTCTCGCCCGGCCAGGTCGACGAAGTCTTTGATTGGCTTCATGGACTCTCGCCCGATCTTGAGGCCGTCGTCCCCGTGGCGTCCACGACGTTCTGGGTCACCGTGGGTCATGCCGTGCGTGAAACCGCCGTCCTGCCAGGAACCTTCCCACCACTTGCCGGACTGATGGGCCAGGTAGCCGTTCGCCGTCAGCAGTTTGATGATGCTGGGGTGCCTGTGGAAAGCGTCTCTCAGAGGCACATCCAACGCGGCGCGGTTGTTGTTGCCATCCACATCGTTGCCCGTAACGCCGTGCTGGAAGGGATAGAGGCCCGTCGCGAGCGATGCCAGGGAAGGGCGGCACAGCGGCGCGGTCACGTATCCGTGGGAAAAGACTAGCCCGCCCTGGGCCAGGGTATCGAGATGAGGCGTCTTGATTTCCGGATGCCCCATGAAGCCGTAGTCTGTCCACGCCTGGTCATCACTGATGATCAGAACAATGTTGGGTTTGACCGGCTCGACGGCTGAAACCAGCCCCCCCAGGCCGACGAGGCACAGGAGTGATGCTTGCAATTTATTCATGGTCCGTCTCCTTTCACTTACTTCGGGTCATTCGAGAGTCGCGCGCCGTCGGTCATGAGGGCAACGAATCACTCCACGAGATCGGGGCAATGTCACCCATGGTTCGCAGGCCGGGCTTCGCGGAGAGCACGGCTCGAATGGCATTGAGTGTGACCGAACAGGTGGCGATATCCCCATTGACGCCGCCATGGATTCGTGACCGGATCGGTGGGTCTCCTTCAATCTCCACCTCGTCGTAGGCCTCCGGTTCACCCACGGCGGCGTGAAAGGTGAGGGTAATGACCTCGGTATTGCCCGCGAATCCTCGACCTACCTGGTGAACGCCTCTGGCCATGCCTTTGGCAATGGGTCGATAACCCGTCGTCACGTCCTGGGCGGCGATCACCGGCGTGAGTGATTCGGTGTTCCGATCCAACTTCCATCCAAGCCTACTCGCCAAGAAATCCACCGATTCGGGAAGTCCGACGTGTCTCAGCGTTCCTTCCTGTCGCCTCAACTCGAACTCGTCCAACGTCAACCCCGCCCCAATCTTCTGTTGAAAGGGGATCCGGCGTATCGATGCATCCTGTACCCGGGTCACTCGGACAGCATTCACGGACTGGCAGACCCCCGTCAGGACGGTCGGCAGGTAATCCATGAGGTACCCCGGATTGATCCCCGTCCCCAGACAGACGACACCGTGTTCCTGACAGAGCTTGTCGATTCGCTCCGCGACCTCCGGTTGCGTATTCCAGGGATAGAGGAGTTCTTCACAGGTGCTGATTGTGTGGACGCCGGCCCGGGCCAAGTCAGCGATTAGCGGTTTCAGTCTGACCAGACTACTGACCGTCGTCACGATTGCCACCCGAGCGGACCGTTCGCTCAACGCCGCCTCCAGATTAGACGCAATGGGGATTTCCAAGCCGCGAACGTCGCAAACCAACCCCAGCGCTTTGCCCGCGATCTCCGGATCGGTGTCTACGGCGCCGATGATTTGAAGACTCTTGCGCCTGTGAGCGGATTGAACCATCCGTCTGCCGAGCGGTCCAATGCCTATGTGCACGATGTTGATCATTATCCAATGGCCCTTCTACTGTGGTTGCAACATGGTCCAGGTGTCGTTTCAGTCCCGCGTTCTTCGTTCGCTTAGGGATCGGCAAGAAATAAATTGGACAATTTGAGGTCCAAGTGTGCCCCATATTTGGCCGCGCCCGATTGAGCGAAACCACAGGCGTAGCCGTTCTACGTCGCGGATTTCGCGATTGAGAAGGGGTCAAAGATGGGGTGCAACTGGGCATTCAAAGGTCCAAGTTATTTCTTGCCGGTCCCTTACTCTATCCAATCCGAGAAAACGGTGTCGATCGATTCATAGGATTCCCAATTGCGGATCGCAAAACGGTCATCTGCTTGCTTGGCTGAATAGGCTGACCTGGCGATGGCAAACTCCTGCTGAAGCGCATGCGGCCAAGCTCGGTGACCATTCTGATCCGTTACATTGATCATGAGTACCTTTCGCGGTGCCAGGCATGCGGCAAGGTCAGGCAGATCGTATGCTCTGAGTGCGCCAGGAACGGCAGAAAGAACGAACTTGGGCTGGTAGTATTCATTCATGACGATCGACCGATAGGACACGAAGGGCTCCACGCAGGCAATTCTGGAAATGGCCGGTTCGAACGCCGCCGCGTGCAGAAGTGCCGGGCTCATTTCTCCCACAGCGAGGGCCGAGATGCCTTGCTCATCCACATCGCTTCGGCTTTTTAAATAGTGTACACATCGGATGATATCACCCGCGTGAATGCCGACCGGACTCCGTGCAATCTGCAACGAGGCAAACCAGAGGTTATAGGCTGCCTGACCGACCTTGAAACTGTATGAATCACCTCTGGCCGAATCACCGGGTCCCATTTCGCCCGTGCCAATTAAGTCCGGCGCTAGCACCAGGTAACCTTGTTTTACGAACCATTCCATTTGCCCGCCGGACTCTGCTTCTGCTGATTTGCCTGAAGGATGCAGATAGATAAGGGCTGGCTTTGGTCCTGCTCCTTCAGGCACCATCAACAAGAAGGGGATGACATACGTCCCCTCGCCTTGCATGAAATATAGCTCTAGCGAATAGCCCTCTCGCTGATAACGACCCCGAAACACAAGTCCCGTCACAGACCCTTCGGGTGGTATGAATCCTGACAGTTCTTTTGCGGCCGCTTTGACATGACGTATATGCGACCCCAAATTCTGTCTTGACTCTGCCAGACGGTCCAAGAGCACTTGCGTCTCTTTCTTGTTTATGCTAAAGACCGTCTCACCCTCCGCGTGAGTCACTATTTGTCCCGTGCGGGTCACGCGCGTCTCTTCCGGATTCAGATAGTCGACCTCTTGCTCGCTGGCATCACCCGCTAGCCCAAGGTGTCGTTGAAAAAAACCGTAGATCGCCTCGCGGTTCTGCCGGGTATAACCGTGCGTGTAATCGTCCTCAACGAGTTGAATGTTCTCAATCTCGCCAAAGGCATCATAAGCCTTCTTGACCTCCTGAAATGTCTCTCGCACCCCCTGTATGCTAAAAAAGTCTCTCGTCGTGGCGACGATTAAAGCGGGTTTGGGGGCTCTGACTGCCAGCAAGTCCGCGTGGTCAATCCCGGAGGCTATACCGTGATAGAAATTCTGCTCGGCATCCTGCACACCAATGGACTCAGAAAGCCTTTTAAAGCTGGTAATATAACCTGTGGGCGCAACGGCTTTCACACGCTCGTCGAAGGCGGCAATATAGGCAGATTGTGTACCGCCGCCTGATAATCCGTGACAGCCGATTCGTTCCGGATCGACTTCCCGACGTGTCAGCAAGTAATCGATACCGCGAATTCCATCCCAGATGAAGTAGCGGGCAATGGACGCTCCAGAAATGAAACACTGCGCGCCCGGGTAGGAGTGCTCCTTGGTCGGCCCACCAATCCGAGATTCACCAGTTTTGTCGTCGAAATAGTACACGCGCTCGCCCTGGCCAATGGGATCGATCGCCAGGACGATAAACCCCTTCTTCACCAGATTGAGAACGACCTGCTGGTATAACAACCGTCGAAAGGCAGCCTCACTGTGACCACTGCAGAACAGAATGGCAGGGGTCCTTCCCTTCAGATCGTCGGGGATGAAAAGACCCGCCGTGACGAAGAAACTGGGCATCGACTCGTAAATGACCTTTTCGAGCCTGAAGCCTTCCTTCTGGACCACGCCGGTGATCTGTGCATTGAGGGGCGTTTTCTGGGGAAAGGGGCCTACGATCCTAAGAAGTGTTTCACGAAGTTGCGCTTGCCGGTTAAGCCAGTCTTGTTTGGTCTGCAACTGGGCAATGTGGGAAGCTCGTTTGTCAAGTAGATCAAACGCCTGGGAGGAAAGGTACCTGTAGAAGGCATTAGGAGCATCAGCATGGATTATCCAGCGGTTCAGTACACGAAAGTCCTCGTTCTGGCCGAATGCTGGAACGAGCGAGAGAAGTACCAACAACACCAGCACGCTGATTGCGGGTGATATACGGAACTTGCAGCGGCTCGCGGTAGAGAGTGATATTGGCGTATCGTCAAACATCGGTTTGTCCCTTCGTATAGTCTATGGCTAACGGTGAAGAACGCTTTCCCGTCTGATTGACCGCGAGATAGTCACCCCAGATCCGCCCCCTTCTCTATTCTTTCTCCAAAGAGGCTTCCTCGCACATATTTGTTCTGGTCGAGAGGCGCATCAATTTCAAGCAACGAGCACTGAGATTCTGTTCCGAGTATGCAGTCGACGCTGCGGATCAGGTGCCTGTCGATATTCGAAATAACTTGATCTATTTCGACTTGGATGTTAATGGAAAGACGGTAGAGTTCTTGCTCGATACGGGGCACACGCACCACGCCGTCTCGCGTGCAACTGCTAAGGAATTCGATACGGAAGTGATGGAATCCGAGAATGAATCATGCGGTTTGGGCGACTATACGCTTTTTCGCGATTCATCTTGGTCATCATGAATTCTCCTTGCGTCTTTTATGAGCAAAACCGGTAACGGGCCGGTGCCCCATCGGCGCACGCCCCCATTCTACCACAGGTTGTGATACGATTGGGACGTGCATGACAATAAGTTACCGAATTTTCCGCTCAGATTTGGGTTGGATTGGGTCGTGATCGATTGAGCGAAACCGGAGGCGTAGCTGTTCGGAGCCTGTCCCGAGCGAAGCCGAGGGATCTGGCTTGCTTGGGATTCTCTTTATGCTGCTAGCGCAGCCAGCCTTGCCCCAAGGAAGCCGCTGTTTTCGCGATTGAGGAACGGCCAAAGACGACCTGAAGATGAGATGGAGAAGCGGTAAGCTGTCATTGTGCGCGTTCTTGCTGCAGTGCCGGCTCCGGAGCGTCCCTGTAGAGAAGGATGTTGTCCACATTGACACTCCCCCAGCACTTTATACTCAACAACAGGTTTTGGGATGACTTTTAGATAATTTGGATTATGCGATCTGCGTTCTCGGTTGACGCCTCTGTGACGAGTATGGCGTTTATGCTGTCGTTGGTGTCAACTCGTCGTTGCGCCTGCTCCTCAGTCAGTCCAGTTTCAATATGTCGTGCACGGACACGTCGATTGCACTCAGGTATGGGAACATGCAGAAACCACGTTTCGTCGAAAACCTTTTTACGCAGTAGACACCAGGGTTCCTCGTCCAAGAGCAAATAGTTTCCTTCGACTAGAACGATCTGCGGGCCTTTGGATAGCCTGATGTCATCTTCAACAGGGTCGCGCTTGCGACGGTCGTAGCTGGGAAACGATCCCTCGCCTTCCCTGCGGGCTTTGATTAAGGCATCCACGAACTTTGTGGCATTAAACGTAAACGGTGCGCCGCGCCGAGCATGGGCTTCCTCCGGATCTTCCATGTCGTCCAATTCGCTTCGATAGTAGTGGTAGCCGTCCAAAGGTATGATGGTCAGCAATTCGCCCAAGCGCTCTCGCAACGCCTCTGCAAGGGTGCTCTTTCCGCTTCCCGGCGCACCAGCAAGTCCAATCCAGAACTGCGTATCGCCAGTTAACTGGGTGGCTCTCTGTCGGAGTTCCGCGGCAAGGTCGTCGTAGTCTTGCATTATCTTTGCGGTTTTGCTTGCCATAACGGGCGGCCCGGTGACAGGGCCGTAGTCCGGGATCGTAATGGTAACGCCTTTGCGGTCCTCCAAGGGTGTGGTGCTGCCGTGGAACTCTCGAAGAACCCTCGGGCGCAGCAGCCACGGTCCGTAATTCAGCCAGCCCCTGGTCTACTTGGCGGGCATCATTCGGGCCGACACTTTCTTTCGCCAGGCCCGGAGCATAGCCAGCAGTTCGCGGGCCTTCTTCGGTTGTGCCTGGGCAAGATTGTTCTGTTCGCCCGGGTCCACTTTCAGGTTGAACAACTGCACAGTGCTGTTTTCAAAATACTCCAGCAGCTTGTAGTCTCCCCAACGGATGGCGCCGCCAGGGCTTTGCATGCCGTGATTACTGTAATGCGGGAAGTGCCAGTAGATCGCCTTCCTTTCCAAAGCGTCGCCTTTCAATGCCGGTACAAAGCTCACCCCGTCCACATGCTGACCGGGCAGGGCCGGCAGGCCCGCCATTTCCAGGATAGACGGATAGAAGTCGGTGCTAATGACCGGTTCCTCACACGCTACTCCCTTTTTCCCATGGCCCGGCCATTTGACGATCATCGGCACGCGAATGCCGCCCTCGTACAACCAGCCCTTGGCTCCTCGCAAGGGAAGATTGGAGGTCGAATAGGCGAGATCCAGCTTGGATTCGTGCACAACCCTCTTTGGATTGCCAAAGTTCGCCGCCGACATGCCCCCATTGTCGGAGAAGAAAATGACGATCGTGTTGTCCGCCAGTCCCAGCGCCTCGAGCCTGGCCAGGACCCGCCCCAGGCTTTCGTCCATCGCCTCCACCATGGCCGCAAACTGGATGTTGTCCTGGTGTTGCTTGATCTTGACCGTGCGCTGGGGTAGCACCCGGTAGTCCTGGTGCGACGGGTTCGTGATCAGGGCAGTCAGTTGCTCGCGTGACATGGGCTCGGCCGCATCCGGGTTTCCCTCCAGGATAAAGGCCGGACCATGGGGTTGCTCCATTGTCGCCAGCTTGTCGCGATACTTCTTGACCAGATCCGGCCGTCCCTGGATCGGGTCATGCACTGCGAAGTGCGACAGATACAGGAAAAAGGGCCGGCCCCTGTTCTGTTCAATGAAGACCAGCGCCTCATCGGTCAAGCGGTCGGTCAGGTAGTCGCCTTTTTTTCCTTCCAGGCCCTCCATCCCGAAGGGTGCATGGTATCCCGATTTAGGCCAGCCTCTGTTCCACTTGGGAACCTGGACGTCGAAGCCGTGCGCTAAGGGACCCGAAGGGTCTTCGCCCAGGTGCCATTTGCCGAAGATCGCCGTGCTGTAGCCCTGCGCCTTCAGCGCTTCGGCCAACGTTTCTTCTGCAAAGGGCAAGTGCTGATGAATCTTTGCGTTCTTGAGGCTTTGAAAGGGAAAGTCTCTTCGGCCGGGCAACCAGTCGGTTAAGTGAAGCCGCGCCGGGTACTTTCCCGTCAAAATACTGGCGCGGGTCGGCGAACAGACATGACATGCAGCGTAAGCTTGATTAAAACGCACCCCCTCCCGCGCCAACTGGTCAATGTGAGGCGTATCATAAAAACCGCTGCCGTAGCACCCCACATCGCGCCACCCCAGATCATCCACCAGAAAGAAAACGATGTTCGGCGGCCTGTCGCCCCGCTGCTGAGGCTGAAGCGCCTTGTCGGCGGATTGTGCGTTGGAACCGGTTCCCATGGCCAGGATCCATAGCGCGAGGAGAAGTGTGGCCAGGCAGAGCTTAGCGTTCATGAGTGAGGCATCTCCGCGGACGCAACACGTTGAGACAGAATCAGTCATCGTCTTGGCGAATACTGCAGTGCGGTTAAGGACCCGCACAACAATAACTTACCGCTTCTCCATCTCATCTTCAGGTCGCATTTGGCCGTTCCTCAATCGCGAAAGCCTCAACGTAGGCACACTACGCCTCCGGCTTCGCTCAATCGATCACGACCAAATCCAACCTAAATCTGAGCGGATAATTCGGTAACTTATTGTCGTGCACG
>JADFHU010000822.1 GCA_022567055.1 Planctomycetota bacterium | reverse complement strand
AAGGCCAGCGTGTCGAAGATGCTTTCGCTGACACTGCCGGCAAGGGCCAGCGTATTAGGATCGGACCCGAGGTAGATGTCGTGTCGACCGGCTTCCCGTCCGTCTCGGTCCCAGGACAGTGTGACATCCGCTGCCACTTCCGTGGCGCCGGACAGAGGATTGGGACCGGTCGCAAAGGTCGGGATATAGAGGAAGCGAACTTCGCTCAGACTCGTCTGAGGGGCGAATCCCTGCACCGTGTTGATGTTCATGCGGACATGCTGGGCCATCACACCCCCGAAATCGATGATGTTGTTGGCGGCATAGCCCTCGGCCCCAGGGGCCTGCGCCAGCGCTGACACGCCCTCCAAGACGGTCCAGTTCTCGCCATCCAAGGAGTGCTCGATGACGACATCCTTGGCGCCAAATCCAATGAAGGCCTCGATGAACTGATTCGAATTCCAGACCCACATCTCATGCAGCTTGTAGGCCCGGTCGAAGGCCCAGGCAATGGAGGCCGGGACACCGGTACTGATCCACATGTCATTGGCGGACGCGCCGTGGAGATCACCGGTCAAGCCGGAACCGTCGATGGTTTTGTCGGCGACGGAAGCGCCGAACTCGCTCGAGGCCGTCGCCGTGATGTCGGTGACGGGCAGCGCCAGAGGCTGAATCGTAAAGTTCCAGACATCGCCTTTATAGACGGTGAAGTCTGGCGCTCCATTGACTTCGTCCACCCGCCAGTAGTAGGTCTGGTCGAATGCGAGGCGACCCGGGTCGATGCTGGTCGTGTCCTGGGCCTCACTCAACAGCACGCCCAGGGGAGCGGCCACGGTGGCGTTATTGACATCATCGAAGCCCGTGCCCAAATAGACGCTGTGCTTCTGCGCGAATATACCCGCCTCCCAGGAGAGCGTGCCGTCACGCAGCACGTCGGTCCCGTCGTTCGCCGGACTCGGACTCTTGGCTGCAGTGCGGTTGGGGCCTATGGTCCTCAACTCGGCTTCACTTAAAGACACATTGAGAATCCAAACCTCATCGATAATACCTCCGAAATAGTGACCATCGGCAGGAGAAGCATTGCCATCGTGGAATACGGTGTTCTGTCGTGTATAGCCGATCGCGTTGTTATCGCCATGATTGTGAAGATGACCGCCAGGCGCCTTGGCGATCAATTGGCCATCCAGCCACATTTCGAATTTGTCATCCTCGACGGCTTCTCCCCCATCTCTGATGACCATAGCCACGGCGTGCCACTCACCCGATCCAATGGGTGTCGATAGCCACTCGCCATTCCAGTTGTATTCTGCCCTGTTCCAGGCGGCAGAGTACAGCAGACCCTCAAAGACGTAGAAAATGCTGCCCCGCGTGGTTCCGCCTTCCTCGAAAATCGTTTGTTTGCCCGGCTTATCGACATCGTCGCAGTTGAACACGGCAACAAGAGTACGAGTGCCAAAAGGACCGGCGTTGACGTTGATGAAATCGGAATCCGGGATGTTAATGCCGTCTGCGACGCCATCAAAATGCAATGCCGGACCGCTGAGCCCTTCCGCCGGCTGGGGGGCGCCCACGGCAGTCCCTGTGAGGCCAACGGCGGAAGAATCTGTACCGCTGGTATCTTCCAGCAGGTAGACATGGCCATTACTGATACTGGCCGGATCCAAGGGTACGAGCGATTGCGCGAAGGCACTGCCCGCCATGATGCCGGTTACCAGCAGAATGGATACCAAAAATTTCTTAGACATGTGAGTCCTCCTTCTTGATTTACGAACTGAGATTCTAATTCAACACATTTTTGTCGACGTCTCGTTCTGCCCACAACCTCCTTTCGAGCCAAGTTCCCGCGCGATATCGAGCGTTTCATCGTGAACGTCACTTCATAGTAACGATGCATCCTTCCTAGGACACGGACGGTTACGGGCAGCCTCGGCCACGCGCGGGAACGCCGGCCAAGCCCGAGGAGGGACATCATTTGAGCGAGCAAAGAGGAGGAATGACGTGGGAATTGAATTGTCTTTAAACATCTTCCGTCCTCCATTCACAGGACCCATCGGAACAACGGGTCGCTGAACCGCATCACAAAATCGATTCAATCGACCCACATAATCACAACGACTACCCTCATCAAGACCGCATTCGGCTTCAAGGACACCGGTCGTTCCGCGCATCGAACGCCCTGCACAGGCGCAGCATTGCGAAAGGGCGACTAGAACACAGCTTTATGATAGTGATTGACGGACATTTTGTCAATCTGAGGTGGGT
>JADFHU010000186.1 GCA_022567055.1 Planctomycetota bacterium | reverse complement strand
GGGGCAGGTCGGCACTACACAGCCTGGGAGGAAGGATTGGTGGGAAATTCCCCAATACTTGTCTAAGAACGGCGATAGTTTTTTTAAAAATCTGCCTTTCTTGCGCCAATAGGGAAGGACGGGTTAGCAGCAATTGGAACAACTAAAGAAAAGGGCCGCTCGAAGCCAGATCGAGTTTCCCGACACAGCCTATTGTTGTGACCATGGGGCCTGTGCTTTCTGCACAGGCCCCTTTTTCGTGCCATCCGCAAATCAGACGTCAGGTGGGTGCCCCCCTCCCAAGCATGTCATCAGAAACATCTTGCCTCTCCTCCGCCGGCGGCGGTACACTTTCGCCGTCTGGCCGGGCAACCTGACGCCTGGGCATCGATACTGCAAAGCGCAAGCAAAGGAAAACTATGAACAGGGTATGGAGAAGCCAATCGTTGGTCCTGGGACTCATCATTTGTTGCGTGGGATTCGCGCAGACGCATCCTTTCTCGATTCACGACATGCTGGCCGCTCAGCGACTGAGTGACCCTCAAGTATCGCCCGATGGGAAACGGATCCTATTCGTTTTGCGGACGACCGACCTCGAGGCCGATCGCGGCAGGACCGACCTGTGGCTGGTCGGCAGTGATGGCGACAACCTGCGGCGGCTGACGAGCCACGAGGCGGGAGACTCCAGTCCTCGCTGGCTGCCGGATGGCAGAACGATTCTGTTCCTCTCGACACGCTCGGGATCGTCCCAGGTGTGGAAGATCGCCGTGGATGGCGGCGAGGCCGAGCAGGTGACGGACCAGCCCCTCGATGTCGGCAATCTGGTGATCTCCCCAGACGGCCGGTCGATCGCCTTTACCATGGAGGTCTTCGTCGAACTGCAAACCGTTGCCCAGACGAAAGAGAGACTGGAGGAGACGGAGGCCCGCCAGGCCAGTGGGCGCGTCTACGATCGGGTGTTCGTGAGGCACTGGGACACCTGGAAGGATGGCCGGCGATCTCACCTGTTCGTGTTGCCGCTAGGCGGCGGTGCCGCCATCGACGTCATGCCGAAGATGGATGCCGACACACCCTCCAAACCCTTCGGAGGGCCCGAAGAAATCACCTTCACACCCGACGGCCAAGAGATCGTCTTCGCCGCGCGGGAGGCGGAAAACAACGAACCCTGGTCGACGGACTTCGATCTCTACCGGGTCCCTATCGACGGCGAGAAGGCGCCCGAGTGTCTGACGGAGGGCAACCGGGCCTGGGACACCAACCCCCTCTTCTCGCCGGACGGAAAAACGCTGGCCTATCTGGCCATGGACCGGCCGCGCTACGAATCGGACCGTTTTCAGATCCTACTGCGAGACTGGGCCACGGGCCGGACCCGGAAACTGACGGCCGATTGGGACCGCAGCCCATCGTCCCTCTGCTGGTCCGTGGATAACCAGACGATCTATGCGACCGCCACCAATCTGGGGCAGAAATCCCTCTACTCGGTCGATGTCACCACCGGTCGAGTGACGGAACTCGTGCACAGCGGCAACATCCGCTCACCGAGTGCGAAGGGCGAGCGCGTCTACTTCGGCCGCTGCAACTTGGCCTCACCGGTGGAACTGTTTTCGGTGTCACCGACCACCGGCGTCTTGAAACAGTTGACCCGTATCAACGACGAACGGATGGCCCGGGCCCGTCGGGGAGACTACGAACAGTTTTCCTTTGAGGGCTGGAACGATGAAACGGTTTACTGCTACATCGTCAAGCCGATCGACTTCGATCCGCAGGAGCGTTACCCCGTGGCCTTCCTCATTCACGGCGGCCCGCAGGGCTCCTTCGGCAACACCTTCCACTATCGCTGGAATCCCCAGGTCTACGCGGCCGCCGGCTACGCCGCGGTCATGGTGGATTTTCACGGCTCGACCGGATATGGCCAGGCCTTCTGCGATTCCATTCGCGGCGACTGGGGCGGCAAGCCCTTCGTTGACCTTCAGAAGGGACTGGCCGCGGCCCTCGATCGCTATCCCTGGATGGATGGCGAGCGGGTCGGTGCCCTGGGCGCCTCCTTCGGGGGCTACATGATCAACTGGATCGCCGGTCAGTGGCCCGATCGCTTCCGCTGCCTGATCAACCACGACGGCAATCTGGACGAACGCATGGCCTACTTCAACACGGAGGAACTCTGGTTTCCCGAGTGGGATCACGAGGGGACGCCCTGGGACAACCCCAGCGGCTACGAGAAGCACAATCCCATCAACCACGTACAGAACTGGAAGACGCCGATGCTGGTCATCCACGGCGCTCAGGACTTCCGCGTGGTCGATACCCAGGGGCTGGCCACCTTCAATGCCCTACAGCGACGCGGTATCCCGAGTAGACTCCTCTACTTTCCCGATGAAAACCACTGGGTGCTCAGACCCAGCAACTCCATTCAGTGGCACGAAACGGTCATCGCCTGGCTGGATCAATGGGTGAAGGAGTAGGCTCTGCCCGGTAATCCCTTCGGGCGTGCACGACAATAAGGGATCGGCAAGAAATAAGTTGGACAATTTGGGGTCCAAGTGTGCCCCATATTTGGTCGCGCCCGATTGAGCGAAACCACAGGCGTAGCTGTCCTACGTCGCGGATTTTGCGATTGAGAAGCGATCAAAGATGGGGTGCAATTGGGCATTCAAAAGTCCAAGTTATTTCTTGCCGTTCCCTAATACCCAGGAGTCCGTCGCCATCCATGTCGGCTACGTCCACGGCGTGAGGTTGAGAAAATGCGACAACAATCTTAGAGCACCTACGCAAAATGACTCTGCATTCAAACGGCTTTTTTTGTGTCTGGACGGCGTCAGGCTGCATCGACTATCTTCAGATAGCCTGCTTCGCCTTCCTTGCCATACACAAAAACGCTCGTTTTCGGTGCGACGATTCATTTTGATAGGCACTCTTACTCTACGAAGCGGGAGCAAGAGCAAGGGGAAGAGAAGGGGATTACGCCTCCACACGGTAAACCTGCAGTCGTCCCCAGGGCGGCCAAATACCCTCTTTCCTCCGCGCTTGACCTTTCGCGCCCGAAATGATGAGAGACCGGCCATCCGCCGTGAACCGGGCTTGGGTGATGCGTTGCTTGGTATCCACGGAGTGCACCAAACTGCCGTCGGCCGCCGAAAAGACAGCGGCATTCCAGGTGCCCTGCGCCTGGCGTCCGGCCATGACGAAGTGCGTCCCGTCAGGATGCCAGGCCACGGTTTCCATGAGACCGGAACCGTGCTGGCCGTCCTTGATTTGGTCCATCCGCTCGCCCTTCAGCCAGTTCCAGCGCTGCCAGGTCATCTTGCCGTTTCCGGCCATGGGATCCCTCATGGGACCCATGCCGCAACCGAGCAGCGACGCGCCGTCCGGTGAAAAGGCTAAGCCGTAGATGCCGCCGCAATAATGGTGCGTCTTGGTGGTACCCCAGGAAGTGAAATCCGGCGAAGTCCACTGCGCCACTGGCTTTTCGTCGGCCTGGAGATTCCACACGCGCACTTCGCCCATCATGTTGGCCGCGGCAAGATGCTGGCCGTCCGGACTGAACGCACAGCTCAGCACAGGTGGCGTATGACTGAAGGCGGCCAGGCGGTCACCGCTGTGTGTGTCGTAGACCTTCACGGAGGGCTCATTTTCGGCCGCCGGCTCATATTTCCAGCCGCCCGGCAAATACTGGCCCGTCACGGCGGCCAGGCGGCGGCCATCCGGCGCGAGCGCAAGCTGCCAGTTCCAGAACCGATGCGCCTGCAGGCGACGCCAACAGTGCCTGTTTTCCACGTCATGCCAGAGCAGCATGCCATCGTACCCGCCGGAAATCACCGTGCGCCCGTCGGGCAGCAGAACACATCCGCTGGCAAACGAGGGATGCCGGTCTTTGAACGCCTCCGCCTTGCCGCTGGCGGTGTCCACCTCATAGAGGGCGCCATCGGCGCAGGCGGCAAACGCAACGCTCCCATCCGGTGTGATGGCAAGTCCCAATGCGCCAGAGGGGAGTTCGTGATCGTGGTTTAGGGTGAGTTTCATGGGTTCATGCCAGCAGGTCGAGAATGGGTTCCGCCTTGTTCTCCACGCGGTGAAAGGTGGGAAAGCCGGGCAGGTCGTATTCCGCGTAAGGCGCCAGCCCGAGCGCGGTGAAGATGGTGGCGAAGAGGTTCTGTTCGTTATAGGGTTTTTCAATCACATCCACGCCGTCCTCGTCCGTCGCACCCGTGACGACGCCGCGTTTCAGGCCGCAGCCGGTCATCATCATGCTCCAGGCGTTGGGATAGTGATCGCGGCCGCGGGCCGGATTTATCCACGGGGTGCGGCCGAATTCGCCCATGGCGATGACGAGCGTGGAATCCAGCAGGCCCCGCTCCTCAAGATCATTGACCAAGTGGAACAGAACACGGTCCAGTTCCGGCACCAGCATCTGGTGAATCTCATGCTGGAAGACGTGGTTGTCCCAGTTCATGCCGTTGGCGACCATCACGAATGGCGCGCCGTGCTCCACGAGATGCCGTGCCATGAGCGCATGCTGGGCAAAGCTTCCCGGGCCGTAGCGTTCACGGTCTTTGGCCGGAAGTCTGTTCACGTCAAAAAGATCGGCACTGGCCGCCAACCCCTTCATGCGCTCGAAGGCTGCGTTCTGACTGCTGGCAATGGCGCTCTTGCGATCGCGCTCGAACTTGGCGGTTAGGAACTTCCGCAACGACTCGCGCGATTCCCGGTCGTGCTGCGGAATGGCGTCCCCCGCGAAATTCAGGAGCTGAGTGTAATCGCCGCCGAGACGCACCGGCGCGTGTTCCGCACCCAGCCAACCCGGCCAATTCCCCGCCTTGAAAGTCTCGAATTCATTGCCGCCCGGAATGGGATCGAGCAGGACAAAATTGGGAATGGGGGAATCCAACTGCCCGACTGCTTGCGACAGTACGCTGCCCAGCGTCGGGCGCGTGAATCCGTCGCGCTCAGGATTCCCGCGCTGCAGCAGAGAAATAGCCTGAAGGTGCTCGGACTGCGCCGTCTTCATGCTGCGGACGACATTGAGTTTGTCGGCGATACCCGCGCAGTACGGCATGAGTGAGGAAAAATGAACGCCGGGGATCTTGGTTGGAATACTCCCAAACGGACCGCCGGTGGGCCGGCCCGGTTTTGGATCCCACGTTTCAAACTGACTGGGCGCGCCGCACAACCAAAGTAGGATACAGTGCTTCTGCGCTTTCTTCGTCTCCGCCGCGAAGACCGGATTGTGAAACAGGCCCGCGAAACTCGAGACGCTCGCCAAGGCGCCGCCGGTCAATCCCTTCAGGAAGAGCCGCCGATGCAGCACGTGCTCCTCAGTGCGGCACTGGCCCGGGGGCAGATGGGTAGAGTCACGGTTCATTATCAGGGCATCGTCAAGAATTCAGCGCTGGTCATCAGCGCCCAGAGCAAATCGCGAACAGCCTCGGCGGGTTGGTCCGGCCGCTCTTGCAGAAAAGCAGCGACGCGCCCCGTCTCTTCGTCATCCGGCCAACGGCCATGCACAGCCAGGAAGGCTTCTCGAACGCGGGATGAGGCATCCGTCAGCGCAGCCAGGCGCGCCACGGTGTTGCCGGGCGTGGGCTTCAGGATTTCAGCAAAGTCCGGTGAGTTGGCCAGAAATCGCGCCTGCTGGAAAGTGGCGTTGTATGCTTTCGGGAGGACGTCAGGCAAGGCGGCAATGACGGCGCGGCGCAGCGCGTCGTCGTCCGGCGGCAGGCCCGCGGCAATGCGCCAGGAACGGGCGATCTGTTCCGCGGTGAGCGGACGTTCCAACGCACCGGCGAAGGATTCCGGCGTGGCATCCGAGGCACTCAGCGCATACACACGGCTGAGCACAATGCCGCGCATCACGCGGCGAACATCGTATTGATGCGCGGCGAAATCCTGCGCCAGCCAGTCGAGGAGTTCCGGATGACTCGGCGCATTGCGTGCGTTCATTTCGTCCGCGGGATGCACAATGCCGCGGCCGAGGAGAGCGGCCCACATGCGGTTCACGAAAGCGCGAGCCAGGAGTGGATTATCGCGGGTGGCGGCATCAGCGAAGGCTTCGCGACGGGAGAATTTTGGCACACGCACTTTGGCGGAAGGGTCCACGTATTTGTCGTCGCTGTCCTGCTCCTGTTCCTCGCCGGCCGGTCGCGCCTCATCCACGGTGCGACCGGTCAGGAGTGTGACCACGGCGGGCCGCGATTCCTTCTTCAGGTTCGTGTAGTTGATAAAACCACCCACGGCCGATTCCGCAATGGCGGTGCTGTCTTTGACGTTCTTGCCGCGGTTGAAGGCCGCCACCAAGCCCCAGTAATGTCCCTGCTTGATCTCGCGTGCCAGAGGGTGGTCGTGGCACTGCGCGCAATCCACCCTCATGCCGTACACCACCGGGGCCACAGCCTCGGCAATGGCTTGGTGCCGGTTGCGGCGTTCGTAGAGAAACCAGGTGGCGCCCCTGTTCTCCGGGGTGTCTGGGCGGGCGGACAGAAAATCGTACACCGTTTCATTCCACGGCCGATTCTTCTGAAAGGCGTTCTCGAGAAATGCCCACCAGCCATTGTCTTTCCGACGGTCCTCGTGGTGCTTCCGCTTGCCGCGCCCCATCAGCAAGGTATCCCACAGTTCACGCATGTGCGCCGCGTAATCATCCGACACCAGCAGCGTCTCCACGAGGCTGTTGCGTTTTGCATCCGAGGGTGAAAAGAGAAACGCTTCCAACTCGCCCTGCGTGGGAATCCGCCCGGCCAGATCAAGATAGACGCGGCGGCACCAAGTGCGCTCATCGGCGACGGCGGCCGGTTCGATCCCGCGCCGCTGCCAGCCTGCGGCCATGAAGGTATCAATGACCTGCGTCACGGAATCAAATGCAAGGGGCTTCTCAGGAGATGACGCCGCCTCGGTCGCGATGGTCATGGCCATGATCCAGGCGTGAACGCTTTCGCGCTCAGCATCGCTAAGCTGCTTCTTCGGGGGCATGTGGGGATCGGAATTCGCGTCGAGATACTGGTAGAGCCGACTTTCCTCAGGTTTTCCGGGCACGACGACCTCGCCCTCATCGCCGCCTTTCATCACCCCTGCCTGGGTATCAAGTTCCAGCCCGCTCTTCTGTTCGAAGAGACCATGGCACTTAACACACCTTACCTCGAAGAGCGATTGCACCTTATTGGCCCAGAGCGCAGCCGCGTCCGCCCCGCAGCCAATGCGGGCAACGACCAAGGAAAGCAAGAATGTCAGGGCAATCCTAGGGTGCATGGCTTAACAAGATCCTCTTAGGGATCGGCAATAAATAAGTTGGACAATTTGGGGTCCAAGTGTGCCCCATATTTGGTCGCGCCCGATTGAGCGACACCACAGGCGTAGCAGTTCTACGTCGCGGATGTCGCAATTGAGAAGCGATCAAAGATGGGGTGCAATTGGGCATTCAAAAGTCCAAGTTATTTCTTGCTGGTCCCTTATGTCGGCATCACTGAATCGGGCCACATGCTTTTCGTGTGGGTATGAGGCGGGAATGTGATGACACTGATTACCAATAGAGATTCCTTTCGGCAGATGCTATATACTCAATCACCCAGGCACGCAGCAAAACCATGAACGTAGCTGGCTTCATGCGAAACTCGGAAAACTGATAGAAGTTTTGGTTTTACGACCATCTGTAATGATTATACCCCCGAAGCAAGGCAGAACAAGTGGATTACATCCCCAAGCTCTCCGCCAAGAAGGCGTAGATATCGGCCTGCTCCTCGATGATCATGGAGGTGGGCTTGCCCGATCCGTGACCGGCCCGCGTTTCAATGCGGATCAAGACGGGGTTATCGCCGGCATGGGCATGCTGCAGGGCCGCGGCAAACTTGAAAGAGTGGCCCGGTACCACCCGATCGTCTGTGTCGGCCGTTGTCACCAGCGTCGAGGGATACCGAACCTCCGGCTTGAGCGTGTGATAGGGAGAGTAGCCGCGGAGGTAGTCGAACATCTCCCGGCTATCCTGAGCCGCCCCGTAGTCATCCACCCAAAAGCGACCGGCCGTAAACTGGTTGTAGCGTAGCATGTCCATGACCCCCACCGCCGGCACCGCCGCCGCAAAGAGGTCCGGCCGCTGCACCATGCAGGCCCCCACCAACAGCCCGCCGTTGGATCCGCCGTGAATGGCGAGTTTCTCCGAGGAGGTGTAACCCTCTGCAATGAGGAACTCCGCCGCCGCGATGAAGTCATCGAACACGTTTTGCTTGTTGGTTTTCTTGCCGGCCTCATGCCACTGCCTGCCGTATTCGCCGCCGCCCCGGAGATTGGCCACCGCGTAGATGCCGCCCATCTCCATCCACGCCAGTCGCGACACGGAAAAACGCGGCAGGATCGAGATGTTGAATCCCCCATAGCCATAGAGCAGGGTCGGCGTCGCACCGTCCCGCCGCAGGCTTTTCTTGTAGGTGACGAACATCGGGATGCGTGTTCCGTCCTTCGAGGGATAAAAGACCTGTTCGCTCACATAGTCGTCGGGCTGGAAGTCCACGGCGGAACGTTCCAGGAGCGTGGACTCGCCGGTGATGAGGTCATAGCGATAGATCGAGGGCGGGACGGCATAGGATTGGAAAGAATAGAATGTCTCGGTATGCGATCGCTTGCCCCCAAAGCCCCCTGCCGAACCCAGTCCGGGCAACTCGATGTCCCGCAGGTGACGCCCCTGCAGCGTATAGAGGCTGACCCGCGTGACCACGTCTTGCAGTGTGCGACAGACGAAGAGATTGTGGACCACGTTCACCGATTCCAGCGGGCCTTCTCCTTGGGGGATGAGTTCCTGCCAGTGTTCCCGCTGCGGCCGCCGCAGGTCGATGGCGATGACGCGGCCCTTGGGCGCCTCGTCATCCGTGCGAAAGAAGAGGATGGGCCCGTCGTTGTCGATGAAGCTGTAGTCGTAGGCAAACTCATCGATGAGATCGATGGGCATGGCGTAGGGCTGC
>JADFHU010000821.1 GCA_022567055.1 Planctomycetota bacterium | reverse complement strand
GGTGGGGATAAAGAGGAACCGTACCTCGCTCAGGCTGGCCTGAGGTGCGATCCCCTGTACACTGTTGACAGTCACACGGACATGTCGGGCGGTGGCGCCGCCGAAATCGATGGTATTGTTGTGTGCATAGCCATCTGCACCCGGGGCCTGGGCCAAGGGCCCGACACCCTCCAGCACGGTCCAGTTCTCGCCATCTAAAGAGTGTTCGATGACCACGTCTTTGGCGCCGAATCCCACGAAGGCCTCGATGAGCTGATTCGAGTTCCAAACCCACAGCTCGTGCAGCTTGTAGGCCCGGTCGAAGGCATACTCGAGGGTGGCCGGGACACCACTGCTGATCCACATGTCGCCGGCGGAGGTGCCATGGAGATCATCCGCCAGACCGGAGCCGTCAATGGTCTTTTCAGGCCCGGAATCACCGAATGAGCTGGAGGCCGTGGCGGTGATATTAGTGATTGGAATCGAGAAAGGCTCGATCGTGAAGCTCCAGGTCGCTCCTCTGAAGACCGTAAAGTCCGGTGCACTGTTGACTTCATCCACGCGCCAGTAGTAGGTCTGGTCAAATTCGAGTCGACCCGAATTGTAGGTCGCGTCCGTCAGACCCTGTCCGACCAAGGCACCACGGGGATCGTCAACGGTGGCCTCATTGGCATCGTCGAAACTCGTGCTGAAGTACACGGTATGCGTATTGGCGAATTCACCAGCTGTCCAAATCAGCGTGTCGGTGTCGTACTGTATATCCGCGGCTTCATGGGCCGGATTGGGGTCGGAAGCCCGGCCTGGCTCACTCCCGCCGGCCATATGGCGGACCGCGTTGAGGAACAACTTCTGGCCCTCGGCATTAAAGTTGAGGAAACCATCCGGCTCCCCCCCTCCGGCGAACCACATCCGCGGACCCCCGGCAAACTGCCCTGCCCCGGCATAGTATTCCACTCCCACCTCCCACTCGGCGATCCAGACCGCGCCGGTGTCTGCGCGCGTGGCGATTACCGTGCCGTTGCCGGCATCTGTGACATTACCCACATCGGCATCACCCGATTCCAGGACGTTGACCTCACCGCTAGCATCGAGCGTCACGCCGGCGAAAACAGGGTGACCGGGAAGCACAGCCGCCATGTTTCCCGTGGTGCTGCTGGTGCTGGTGGAGTTGAGCCACAACCAGCGAGAACTCCTCGCAATATGGATAGCCTGGTGCAGGATCGGCGCCGTGACGGAGTTCCATAGGCTCGGCTCGTCGCCGTCATCATAATTGCCGCTGCTGGTGTCGCGACTGACGATGATAAGGTCGGCCTCATTGAGTTCGGCTACCTTTGCCGCGGTCAAATCCCGCCAGTAGCGAAAGTCCGCATCCCCCGCACCACCCTCACCCCGGTACTCAACGGTGTGGCCCTCGGCCCTGAGCAGTTCTACCCAGCCCTGGTCGGCCGTGGCGCCGCCGGCAGGGTTCTTGTTGTCCGAGACCCAGATAATCGTGGCGGCATGGGCCGACGACGTCAGGTAACATCCCAGCAGCAAAACCAAAAATGACGTTTTTCTACGCATGATCATCCTCCTTAAAAGAAAAAATTGACAATGACGACGCTGCCGCAAAGGAGCCAAAATGGATAAGTCCCTGCGGCGATCGGACCGGCAGACACAGACTCGGTACACTTGTTAGTGAGAAAAAGACTACTGACTACATGACGACTGACAGGGGATCTAACACCCCTATTCACGTCGCCATTATATCGCAAGAGGAGACCACAATTCAAGAGGAAATGGGGCCAGTGCCGGGCTCTTAGGCTGTTTCTGTCCTACAGCCTTCAGGTTGCGAAAGGAACCTGCCATGACTGAAACCATGGGGCTAAGATCGGGAATTTTGGCATGGTTCAGTTTTAGGTAACAGATCATCAGGATTCACGATGCTTCTGAAGCGTAAACCACATACCGAATTAGAGTTTTTGGTTCACGGTTCACGGTTCGAAGCCTTGAATCAGTTTTTCCTTCAACTGTGAACCGTGAACCTGGAACCTTGAACCATGCCAATTAACACAGTGATTTATCAGCCAAGCCCGGCAAGACGGGGTAAGGAACCGTCAAGAAATAACTTCCACATTTGAATGCCCAATTGCACCTCATCTTTGACCGCTTCTCAATCGCGAAATCCGCGACGTAGAACAGCTACGCCTGTGGTTTCGCTCAATCGGGCGCGACCAAATATGGGGCACACTTGGACCTCAAATTGCACAACTTATTCCTTGAC
>JADFHU010000185.1 GCA_022567055.1 Planctomycetota bacterium | reverse complement strand
ATCCTGGCCGATGACCTACTGTTGGGTGTCTATGCCGGGCTCTCGCTGACCCTGTTCCTCTGGCTCATCGAACACAGGTGGGAAGGCCTGCTCGGTGATAGCGGCGTCTTGAATGTGCCGGGCGGCCTCGTCCTGGGGGCCATCCAGGGTGTCACTGAGTTCTTGCCTGTTTCCTCATCGGGCCACTTGGTGTTGCTGGAGACATTCATGGGCCTTTCGCCAGAGGAGCCAGAACTTGTGTTGTTTGATCTTGCGGTCCATGTGGGCACGGTGGCCGCCATCGCTGTTGTTTTTCGAAGCAGTTTCGTCACGTTCATTGGGGGCATTCGGGAGGGGCGGCGACGTTCGAGGAATCCCGTCACGCTCTATCGCCAGAACGCCGGCGTCCGTCTACTGGTATTGACGCTCGTGGCAACACTCGTGACAGGTGTCCCCGCCTTCCTGATCAAAGACGCCTTCGTGCAGGCCAGGGGTAGTCTTCCCATCCTGGCGGCGATGTGGACGCTGACCGCTATCGGCCTGAGCCTGACGGATTCCCACACCAAGACCAAGATCCGGCTGCGGCAGTTCGGTCTGAGGGGCGCCTGTCTGGTCGGACTCGCCCAACTCTTGGCCGTGCTGCCCGGTGTGTCGCGGAGTGGCGCCACCATCTGTACGGCGATCTTGATCTGTGGCCTACACCGACGCTGGGCGGTGGAATACAGCATGTTGCTGGGCGCTAGCCTGATCCTAGTGGCCAGCGCGGTGGAGTTCATGGGGGTTTACCAGGAGATTCAGACTGGGACCATAGCATTCCTGCCTATCTTGGTGGGAGCGTTGATGGCGTTTGCAGTCGGGATCCCCTCTCTGAGACTGCTGATTTCGGCCTCTAGGAAGGCCTGCTTCAAACCCTTCGCCGCCTACTGTTTAGTGCTGTCTATCTTCGCCCTGTTACTTCATCTCGTCTGACGACGAGCGATCACGCCAGGGTCGGAGAGACGGTCACCATTACTGGCAAGATCGCACTCCATAAGGATTTTGGGCGTGGTTGCGCGTATGACGTCATCATGGAAGAGTCGAAACGCCTCGAATCTATTCACTGATTTGCTGCCTGCGATACTGGAGGTAGGCGTTCCGCATGACGACATAGGGGTCCAGGGTGTCCATCTTTAGCGCTTCGTAATCCCCCAGGCGGAAGGAGTACTCATTGGCCGATTTGGCCGAGGCCAGCACGAGGTAGGCATCCGTCCTGTTGACGTAGATCAGTGGATTGACCCAGATGTCCCCGGCCCGGCCGAGGGAGTCGCGCAGGGTGGAGGGCCCAAAGAAGGGCCAAACGATGTAGAAGCCGTCGCCGAACCCGTAGGTGGCCAGCGTCTGTCCCAGGTCCTCCCTCGTCGCTTCGAGGCCCATGTCTTCCTTGGCGGGATCGGCGAAGCCCAAGATGCCGACCGTGGAATTGACCAGGAACCGTTTGAGTTCCCGGTTGGCGCCCTTGCCCTTACCCTGCAGCACGCAGTTGGCAAAGCGCCCGGGCGCGGCCAGATTGTGAAAGAAATTCCGCATGCTGATCCGCGCGACCCTGGGCGTCACCTTCCTGTATCCCCGGGCAATCGGCTTAATGACCGAGAAATAGACCTTGTCGTTGAGGTTAAACATGAACCTGTTCAGGCCCTGCAGCGGATCCGAGACGGTCACGCGCTCATCGAGGAACTCCTCCTCGAACATGTCGAAGTCATCGTCTGCTTCCTGGGCTGCACTTGAATGCGCCCATCCGAACAGGGATACCAGTATCAGCAGCAGCGACACACTTCGACAGAGCCTAATCATAGATCCTCCCGCGTTTGTCCCGGGCCGAAGGGCTGGGTCATGATGAGTAGTTGTGGTAACAGCGTCAAGGCCGCAATCAGGGCAATGAACATCGCCAGTCCCGTGAGCAGGCCGAAATAGATGCTTGGTATGAAGTTGGACAGCGTCAAGATCGAAAACCCAATCATGATGGTCACGGACGTATAAGTCATGGCATGCCCGATACTACCGTGGCATCGGTGCATGGCATTAGTGTAGTTTCGGTCCTTGGCGAATTCTTCTTTAAAGCGATGGATATAGTGAATGGTGTCGTCGACGGCAATGCCGACGCTGATAGCGGCGATCGTGATGGTCATCATGTCTAGCGGGATGTCCAACCATCCCATAATACCGAGTACCAGGGCCACGGAAAGCAGGTTGGGAGCTATGGCAACCAGAGCGATCTTGAGGGACCGAAACAGGATCAAGAACATCACCATGAGCGCCACGACGGTCATACCTAGCGTTAACACCTGTGAGCGAAAGAGACTCTGCAGCATGTTGTTGTAGAGCACCAGCATGCCGGTGAGGCGGATACTATCCGCGGGCAGGCCCAGTTGGTCGGTGAGGTCGGCCTTTATCTTTTTCAGCAGTGCATTGCGCCGGAGGTTTTTGTCGGAATCACGGATGCGAATGGAGAAGCGCACTTGGTCCTCTTCAATTGACACATAGGGCCGGATCAGCATGTTCTTGAGGCTCTCCGGGGCCTCCTTGGTGAGCAGGGCGAGATCGAAGGTGTCCAAGCTCTTGCCCTGGTTGAGTGACTCCACGATGTGTAAGGTGGTGGCCAGCGAAAGGACCTTGCCGGTTTCGGGCAGGCTATCCAGATAGGCGTGGATCTCTTTGACCCGTTTCATCTTCTCCGGCGTGAACCAATAGGTCGCCTTATCGACTTCCTCCTCCTCAAGGTCATCGAACTCGGCGAATTCGTCGAATTCATCCCATTCATCCAGTCCGTCCTCCTCGACGTCAGCGACGAGAGGGGTGTCGCTTGGAGAGGGCAATGGCGACGCGGCAAGATCGACAGTCACGTCCAGCGGCGTCGTGCCGCCGAGGGATTGGTCGATGACCTTCATGCCCTGATAGATCTCGGTCGTCTTCTTGAAGTAGTCAATGAAACTGTTTTCGACCCGTAGCCTGGCAATCCCGAACGCGCCGATGAGCAGCGCGAGAGTGGAGAGGATCAGGATGGCTATGCCTCGTTTCGCCGTTATTCTGGCCAGAGCGTCTGTGATGGGAAACCCATGGGTGGTCTGAGGCGGCCGAGCGGGCTTGGGCATCATCATGAGGATGGCCGGAAAGAGCCAGAATGTCACGATCAGAGACACCACGAGCCCGGCGATCATCATCCAGCCAAAGGTGATCACCGGCAAGATGTCGCAGAAAACGAGGGACCCGAAACCGGCGATGGTGGTGAGCGTCGCGTAGACGCAGGGCCGAAGCTTGTGGCGGAGGGTCTCCGAGACCAGTCGATCGGGTTGCCACGCGGGATGTTCGATCTGAAGTTCACGATAGTACACGATCAGGTGAATTGCGATGGCCATGGTCATGATCAGTTGCAGCGAAATGAAGTTGGAAGAGATGACGGTGACTTCCCAGCCGAACCAGCCCAGAAGACCCACCATGCAGATGGCCGAAACCAGGCAGCAGCACAGAGGCAGCAGGACCCAACGCTTCAATCTGAAAATGAGACCCAGGGCGCCGATCAGAAAGCAGACGATCCCAATGCCGAAGGTCCGGAGATCTCTACGCACGAAGGTAATCATGTCATCCGCGATCATGCTCACGCCGCCCAGAAACAGGTCCGCGTCTTGGCGATAGCGCACCATGAGGCCACGAATGGCCTTGATGTCCGCATGACGTTCGACACGAAGGCGATCCCTCTGCGCCTGGATGACCTTGGCGGTTTCGTTCAGTTCTCGCTGTTCGTCCGCGGACAAAACGCCTGCGCGTTTCATGTCCCGCAAGATGGTCCGTAGCCTCAGATTGTCACGGTGCTCCTGGTTTTCCTTGAAGACGATGAGAATCGCCGTTGTCTTAAAATCCGGACTGATGAGGAGATTTCGATACAGGGGGCTATTCTGTAACTCGATCCGTGCCAGGTTGACATCTACGCGGGGGGATTCCAAGGTTTGAATGTCGGTGGACAGGGCTGTCAACGGGACTGGCGGACTCTCGACCAACGGCACGTTCAGGAGGGTTTGCACCGAAGACACGCGCGGCACCGTCATGATCTCGCGCCGCAGTTGGGTCAGATGGGCCAGACTCTCGGGACCCAGCAGATCGCCACGGGGGGTGTAGGTCAGAACCAGATAGTCTCGCGTCCCATAACGGGAGGCAATGAGACGAGCATACTTGAGGTCCTCGTCATTTTCCAATATGAGTGTTTCGGCGGACGCATCCAGGCGGAAGTCTTTTGCCCCATAGCCGATGACAATGATGAACAGCAGGGCAAGTAAGAGCATGGGGCGTGGATTGCGGAGCCAAAGCGTGTCAAAAAGCTGCCAGAGACGTGAGGGAGGGGGGCTGGAACTCATGGTTTTTCAAACGGTCCGCACGGCAGTCGACACGTAGCCTCATCGGCTGCCGGCCGGCCTCACTCGATTTCTTCCTTCTGATCCCTTAGCGCAGCAAAAAGATCGGCCGGTGTGCCGCGGCTCAGGATATCATGGAACTGCGCCTCGTAGCTCTTGCGCAAACTCACGCCCTGTACCTTCACATCGTAGATCTTCCACTTGCCTTTAAGCTTGCGAAGTTTATACGACACATCTATTTGCTTCTCTTCGGACACCAGCTCCGTCAGGACCTCTGCCCGGGTGGCACTTCTGTTTACCACCGACTTGTAGACGATTTGTTCGTCCGTGTAGAGCATCAGTTTCTTCCGATAGGCATTTTTTAGGTGGACAGTAAACAATTCAGTAAAGTCAATGCGCTGCTCTGCGTTTAGGCTCTGCCAGTGTTCCCTTCCCAGTGCGAGCTTTCCCATTAACGGAAAGTCAAAGAGGGGGGCGACGAGTTCCGTGATCTTTTCGCCCTTTGTCTCAAGGTCAAGACGATCATCCTGGAGCACTGCCACGGCGGCATCCAGCCTTAGCCTGAGCGTCTCTTCAGGAGAGAGGGTGTTTTGTTTCTCCGCACCCCACAGGGCGACCTGAACGGCGCCGCATCCCAACAGGCTGTAAATGACGATAGGCTTCATAGCGAACTCCTGACGGTCCCGTAACATAGCTCCTTATATCGTGATTTTCCTTGTCCCTGTCAAGCTAGAAAGCCCAGGCTTTCCCCAACCCAGCCTTTTCCAGGAATTTGGGTCTGAATTGCTGACGAGCCGCAGACTCATGCTCTAGCCTCTGCCGGCATCGGGTGCGTGCTGGGCTGTGTCGGAAAACTCGATCTGGCTTCGAGCGGCCCTTTTTCTTGAATCGTTTTATCTGCTGCTGTCGCAGCAACTGTCGGATCAAGGCAGCCGCAGTTGTCCGCCTGGCCGCATCCGGCTGCATCGACGATAGAACAAACATCGCCCGCTTCGCCGTCTTTGCCAGGCGAAAAAATTGCTCGCTCTCGGGCCGACGACGGAGTTTTCCGACACAGCCTAGCGGCGCCCCCTCGGTTGCGCTGGAACCGCTCTCTTGAACTCATCACCCGTCAACAGGCCTATCCGCCCATTGCTCAGCAGCACACAGCGCCGGTCGTCATGCACGGCATTCGGTTCATAGAGCAGGATGACGACCCGGCTGCCGTCAACGGGTTGGGCAGGCAGGTAGCGATATTCGCCGCCATTGGGGTCCGGGCAGTGAAACAGGCGCGGGTCTCCACACCAACGGATGAGGTCGCTCTTGGAGTCCGGATAGGTGCCCTCACTGGTGGCGGCCATCTGCAGTCCCTGCCAGATCGAGCGCATGTTCATCTGACACACCACCTCGGTGGAACGGTTCTGGGCCGTGATCATCCCCTCGGCGTACTGCTGTCCTGCCCGGCCCATGGTCTTGAAGATCCACCAGCCGCCGCAGGCCAATAGACCGACGCCGACCAAGGCGCTGAGGATATCGATCGCCGAGCCACCCCAACAGGAGCGCCGGCCCTCCTCCCGTCTGTTTCGCCAGAACGAGAACGATGTCGCTTGCATTGAGAGCCCTTTCTTCTTGCGACCTTGCCCGAATGATGAGAGTCTATCACGGAACCTCGCCGGTGCCATCCTCCGTTTTCCGGAGCGTCCAACCGAATCCGCGCCGAAAAACTGACCCCGGCCATGCGATACGACCGATAAGACCGGGATGAGCCCTGCGTCTGAACCTAGTGTCGTCGCGGGTCCGCCTGCTCCCGATCCCGTGGCGGCCCGACCACAGCCCCCGCACGCCCTGGTTCATGAGGCTCAGAGGTTGTTTGGACTCGGTCAATTTGAGCAGGCCCTTCCCTTGTACGAACAACTGGCGCATACCTGGGGAGACGGGGAGGCCTGGCAACGTCTGCCCTTTCTCTATCGATTTGCCCGACAGATAACCAAGGCGCTGGATGTCCAGAGGTGGGTTATATGCAAACTGGGTGAATCTGCCCAGGGCGCAGCTCATCTTAGCTATCTTCTCTTAGTCTCCGGGGACATCGAAGAGAGTTTGGAGCAGGCCAAAAAGGCCGCCGAACGGTATCCGACCCATGCGGGGGTCGTTTCCAACTATCTCTTCTCCCTAAACTATGACCCGGGCCAGACCCGACAAGAGGTCTTTGAGGCGCATTGTCAGTGGGGCCGGAGACAGCAGGTCAGAGTCTCCACCCCCTGCAAACCAGAGCGCGACCCGGACCCCGACCGGCCCTTGCGCATAGGGTACCTCTCATCGGACTTCTGGCGGCACTCGGTCTCCTATACCTTCGAGCCCTTTCTCAGCGGTCGTGATCCCTCGGTGACAGCGGCCTATGGCTATAGCCTGGTCGAGAATCCCGACGACATCACAGCGTACCTCGCAAAACGATTTGACCGCTTCTTGCCGGTGTTGAGTCTGAAGGACCCACAACTGGCGGCGCGGATCCGTGCAGACCGGATCGACATACTCGTCGTCATCGGCGGCCACATCGGTGAAAATCGGCTGTCCGTCTGCGCCCACGGGCCGGCGCCGATCATCGTGGACTATGGGTCCCCCTGCACGCTGGGAAATCCTGCCATTGACTATCGATTAACGGATGCCGTCTTGGACCCGCCGGCGTCGCAAGAATACTACCTCGAGAGACTGGCCTGCCTCGAGGATGGCCTGACCTGTTACACGCCCTTGAAGGGGCTGCCTGAACCGGGCGTGCTGCCGGCCAAGCGGCAGGGAGGGTTCACCTTTGGATCCTTCAATGCCAGTCCCAAGATCAACCCTGTGACAATCGCCCTCTGGGCCAGGGCCCTGCACGCCGTGAAGAACAGCCGCCTGATGTTGAAGTTTTCCGGCGGCGACGACGCCGGAATTCGCCAACGCTTCCTGGACCGGTTTGCGCGGCGGGGTATAGCACCTGAACGTATCGTCATGCATGGCTGGATGCCCCAGTCGGACCACTTTGCGCTCTACCATCAACTGGATGTTGCACTAGATACCTTCCCCTACAATGGTGGTATTACCACGCTGGAGAGCCTGTGGATGGGCGTGCCCGTCCTATCGATGTGGGGCGACACGGCCATCTCACGTGTCGGCTTGGACCTGCTGGGCCGTCTGGACATGTCCTTTTTAGCGGCCGGCGACGCAGATGCGTTTGTCGGCAAGGCCGCCTGTCTGGCCCAGAATCTGGATGCCCTGCAAAAGACCCGCCTGGGCCTGCGGACACGGATGAAGGACAGCCCGCTCTGCGATGCGCAGCGCTTTGGCAGGCAGGTGGAAGGGCTCTATAGAGAGATGTGGCGGCGCTATGTTCAGGGACCGGCCACCCGGCCGCCCAAGTAGGGATGCGCTGCGTGTCGGCTGATCCTCCAGGTCGGCCATGCTTGACAGGGAAGGCGAGTCGCGGCCTTAGGAACCGCGCAGGATAAAATCCACGCTCAGAGGACGTGGTATTGTATGGCCCCAGAAAAGGGCTTGGAGCGCGAGCGTGGTAACGTGATGTCAAATCCGAATATCGAAATACGAAATACGAAACAAGCCCAAAATCACAATGTGCGAATGACAAAAACAGGGAAGCCGCCGTTTAGAATTTCAGTCATTCCTATTTCGTGCTTGTTTCGAGTTTCGGTATTCGGATTTCGTTTTTGCTGCGGCGCGGCCGCTAAATAGGGAAAGAGCGTTATAGTTCCCTGGCTTACCGGAACTATCAAGGTGTCGCTAAGGCCTTAACGACGTGCGAATATTGGCTGGACCGATTTTTGAAGTTATGTCGCAGGTTGTGTCGAAGAAAACGATGTCGTCCTATAAAAAGCCCTGTGATAGATTGCCCGTTTTGGCGTTGGAGTGCACTTTAGCCAAGTAGGACGCAAACGGTCAAAAGCCAAAGCGTTGTTCCGTTTACCGATAGGAGTTTGGACGCATGAACGTCGAAATGAACTCAAGGCTCTTTCTGAAAACTCCGTCGTCGGCCCGAGAGCGAGCCATTTTTTCGCCTGGCAAAGACGGCGAAGCAGGCGATGTTTGTTCTATCGTCGATGCAGCCGGATGCAGCCAGGCCGAAGAAGGGCCGATCGAAGCCAGATCGGGTTTTCAGACAGAGCCTGGGCTCTACGCTTTTTTGGGAGTACTCCTGGCCTGCTTTGCTTCGGCCCACGGTCAGTGGACCGAACCGGAGCACTTGGCAGAGATCAATACTGCTCATGTGGACAAGTCACCCTTTCTGTCCTTCGATGGCACCACGCTCTATTTCTCCCGGCAGGCGGGGCCCGGCTGGTACTACACGCGCATCTATCAGGCGACGCGCTTGGATCCCAATGGCCCCTTCTCGTCCGTGACGGAGGTGAGTTCGCTGAACTACTTCGGCGGCCATGTCGATGGACCCTGGGTCTCCCCCGACAATCTGCGCATGTACTACTATCGCACGGAGCCGGGGGCGCAGAGCAGGCTCAAGGTGTCCTACCGGAATTCGGTCATCGACATGTGGCCGGAGGGCGTCAATGTGAACGAATTGAATGGCTTGGGACGCCTTGCCAGT
>JADFHU010000184.1 GCA_022567055.1 Planctomycetota bacterium | reverse complement strand
AGACGGCGAAGCAGGCGATGTTGGTTCTATCGTCGATGCAGCTGGATGCAGCCAGGCGGAAAAAGGGCCGCTCGAAGCCAGATCGAGTTTTCAGACAGAGCCTACCCAAGCAAGATGAACTCTCAAATGCGAAACCAACTCATACAGCCCCGACTCAAGCGTGTCCCCGCAGCAATCACGGCCCTGCTACTACTAGGAGCCCTGCTCACGCTCTTCTCCTTCGCCGCCAGGTCAGATAAGGAGGGCGTGCGGCTGGACAGCGGACACCGGCAGATGATGGGTACCTATGCCCAGATCGTCCTGCGAACCCCGCATGAGCACTTGGGTCGCGCCGCCGCCGAAGCGGCCTTCGATCGGCAGCACCGGGTAGACGATTTGATGAGCTATCATCGGTCCGACTCTGAACTGGCCCGAATCAATAGGGAGGCCTATGCGTCGCCGGTCACCGTCGATCAGCTAACCTTCGACGTGCTGGAAAGGGCCGTCGAGATCAGTCAATGGTCAGACGGCGCATTCGATATCACGGTCGGTCCGCTGGTAGATCTGTGGAATCGGGCGGCCGACAGCAACACCCTCCCCACGGAGGACGAACTGGCGGAGGCCCAGTCCAAGGTGGGCTGGACTCAACTCAAGCTCGATCCCCAGCAACGGAGCGTCGCGTTCCTGGTAGAGGGGATGCGCATCGATCTTGGGGGCATCGCCAAGGGCTACGCCATCGACAGATCCGTGGACGTCCTGCGGCAACGGGGTGTGACAGGGGCGATGGTGGACATCGGAGGAGACATTCGTTGTTTCGTCGTCGGCCCGTCCGGCAGAGCCTGGAGAATCGGCGTGCAGGACCCCGACCCGACCGACGGGGACCTCGACGGGGCACCTGCCTATCGATGGGTGCTCAATCTGAAAAACAAGGCCGTGGCCACCAGCGGTCACTACCGCCGTTTCGCGTTGATCGACGGGGAAAAGATCAGTCACATCGTAGATTCCCGGAGTGGCCGGGGCAGCGACCGCCTCATGAGTGTCACCGTCCTCGCGGATGACGCCATGACCGCCGACGCCCTTGCCACTGCCGTCAGCGTGCTGGGACACGAACGGGGCATGGATTTGATCGAAAGCCTGGAGGGCGTCGAGGCACTCCTTATCGTCGACGATCCGAATGCTCCCCTGACCAGTTCAGGCATGGATGCCTATCTTCAGTGAGGCTCAACATCCTCAAAAATCAGATCCTCCACCTCCTTCAGAAAGACGGAACGCCTCGCCGAGTGACCGTGCTGGAGCAAGAGTTGGGCATTCCCCAGGAGCAGCAAGGTCTCTTCGATGAGGTCATTGACACACTCTGTGCGGCCGGTCAAGTGATCATCGATCAGCGGGACCTCATCAGGCTGCCGACCCTCTCCCAAGAGGTCACGGGCATCTTCAAGGCCGATGCACGGGGATTCGGTCGGGTGACCCCGCAACAGCAGATCGATCAGCAAGAGATCTTCATCCCGGCCAAGGCCACCGCCACGGCCATGACGGGCGATCGCGTACTCGTGTCGCTCAAACCCAGGAGCCGTGACGCCAGTCCGGACCGTCTGGTTGGAAAGATTGTCAGGATCCTCGATCGAGCACACGCCGGCATCGTCGGAACACTTCGTCGAGACCGCGATCAGTGGGTCGTGCTGCCCGATGGGGGTGACTATGCCCGCCCCATACTCATAGAAGACGTCCATCTCGGTGAGGCCCGCCCCGGGGACAAGGTCGCCGTGCGCATCCGTTGCTATCCCACGGCGACTCAGCCGGCCCGCGGCACCATCACGACCCTCTTGGGGCCCACCGGAGGATTCCAGACCGAGACGGAAGCGATCATCCGGCGTCATCAATTGCCGGACGCATTCGATCCCAGCAGCTTGGTTGAAGCGCTCAATGCCCGGGCGGCGTTCAAACCCCAGCAGAGCGTGGACCGCAAAGACATCACCGATCATTTGATTGTCACCGTCGACCCGCCCGATGCCCAGGACTTCGACGATGCCATCAGTCTCATCCGCAGCAGGCGGGGCAATTGGATCTTGGGGGTCCACATTGCCGATGTGAGTCACTTCGTGCCCGCCGGCTCTGCCCTGGATCACGGTGCCCGGCTCCGGGGCAACAGCGTCTACCTGCCCGGTCGAACGTTGCCCATGCTGCCGGAGATGCTGAGCAACGACCTCTGTTCATTGCAGCCCGATCGGCTCCGCTTCGCTAAGACCGTCTACCTCACCTTCACCAAAGACGGCGAGGTCCGATCCACTCGCTTTGCCAACACCCTCATCCGTTCCCAAGCACGCCTGACCTACCAAGAGGTCACGGACATACTCAAAGGAAAACCTCACAGCAAACCCAGAGCAATCGTCACCCTCTTACGCCGCATGGACCAATTGGCTCGCCTGATTGAAACGCGCCGCCGACAAGCCGGCATGCTACAACTCCAGATGAACGAGATTGAATTGCTGCGCGACGAATCCCAGGCCGTGGTCGGCGTCAAGCCCAAGGACAGCAGTACGGCCCACCGGCTCATAGAGATGTTCATGATCGAAGCCAACGTCGCGGTCGCCACCCTATTGGACCGCTACTGTGTCCCCTGCATGCGCCGGGTACACGGTCCTCCCAAGTCGGCCGCCCTGCGACACCTCTCTCGGACGCTAAGACTCCTGGGCGTCACCTTCCCGCGGCAGCCCAGCCGCTGGGACTTCCAGAGACTCATTGCCGACACCCAAGATGCCAAACAGGCCCTGCCCATCCATATACTCGTGCTTCGCAGCCTGGAAAAGGCCGAGTACATGCCGGCGAACATCGGCCACTACGCCCTGGCGGCGGCGAAGTACTGCCACTTCACCAGCCCCATCCGCCGCTACGCCGACCTGTTGGTCCACCGGGCACTGAATGACTATCTGAGCGACAACCTGGACCAGGCCCGGAGTCGTCACAGCTTCGATGGAATGACCCGCATGGGGCAACACCTCTCGGACACCGAACGGCGAGCCGACACCGCCGAACTCGAGCTCAAGACCATCTGTATCCTGCACCTGCTCCGCCAGCAGATCGGAGAGGCATTCGACGGGGTCGTTGTCAATCTATCTTCCTTCGGCGTTCAGGTACGCCTGCCCGACTACGGTGTCGAGGGGCTGATACCGCCGGAGGCGCTGGGACCAGACGATTGGCAGTTCGATGCGCAAAACCAATGCCTGGTCGGCCACTACTCGGGATCCGTGATACGTCTCGCCCAAGCACTCAAGGTTGTCATTGTCGAAGTGCATGCGGCAGCGAGTCGACTGGACCTAGCCCCCGCCTATGATCTGGTTGGTCGAGAGCCGAAGAAGCAGTTATCTCAGCGTCGACGTAAACCTGTTAGACAGCAGCACGGGCGCAGAAGACGTTAGAGCCCCTACGCAAAATGATCGTCGCACCGAGAGCGAGCGTTTCGTGCCTCTGGCAAGGAAGGCGACCTGTCCTCCGAAGCCCTGGCGGCGGGGGAAGCAGGCCATCCGAGGATGGTCGATGGAGCCTGACGCCGTCCAGAGGGACAACAGCGGCTGCCTTTATCCGCCAGTGGCTGCGCCAGCAGCGAATAAGACAGCTAAAGAAAACAAGCCGCTCGAATGCAGACTCATTTTGCGTAGGTGCTCTCTAGGAACCGGCAAGAAAGGTACTTCCAGAGGAAGAAGAGTGCAGAGGCATAAAAAACGAGCCCCCCAACAATAGGCTACTGGGGGGCTCGCTGCAGTTTATGGTTCTAAGGGACGATAATGTCTACGCACGCTGGAATTGCTCAGCGCGCTCGATTTGGGCTTGCATCCGTGGGGGTAACCTGTCTCCGAACTTGGCGAAGAACTCTCTCAGATCCGGCAACTCGGCCTTCCATGCGTTGTCGTCGACGCGGAGCAGTTCCTCGACGTCCGCTGCCGGGATGTCCAGTCCCTCGAGATCCAGGCCGTCCGCGGTCGGCATGAGGCCGATCGACGTTTCCACGGCATCGACCTTGCCGTCGATCCGTTCGCACATCCATTTGAGGACGCGGGCGTTTTCGCCGAAGCCCGGCCACAGCCAGCGACCGTCTTCGGTCTTGCGGAACCAGTTGACATAGAACACCTTGGGGGCCTTGTCGCCCAGTTTGTCGCCCATCTCGAACCAGTGTTGCAGGTAGTCCCCCATGTGGTAGCCGCAGAAGGGCAGCATGGCAAAGGGGTCTCGTCTTAGCTTGGCCTTGATGTCCAGGGCGGCGGCCGTCACTTCGGAGGTGGCGGAGGCGCCGAGATAGACGCCGTGGTCCCAATCGAGTGCCTGACGCACCAGGGGGACGACCGAGGCGCGTCTTCCCCCGAAGACGAAGATATCGATGGGCACACCGGCGGGGTCTTCCCAGTCCGGGCAGATCGCGGGACACTGCTTGGCCGGGGCGGTAAAACGCGAATTGGGATGGGCGCCGGGTTCACCGGAGGCCGGTGTCCACTCGCGGCCTTTCCAGTCGATGCCATGCTCACAGGGCTCGTCCATGCCCTCCCACCAGACCTTGTTGTCGTCGGTCAGCACACAGTTGGTGAAGATGCTGTTGGACTTGAGGGTGTCCATGGCCATGGGATTGGAGTCATAGCTGGTCCCGGGTGCGACCCCGAAGAAGCCGGCCTCGGGATTGATGGCGTGGAGCCGCCCGTCCCCGCCGATCTTCATCCAGGCGATATCGTCGCCGACACACTCGCACTTCCAGCCGGGAATGCTGGGCTGGAGCATGGCGAGATTGGTCTTGCCGCAGGCCGAAGGGAAGGCCGCGGCGATGTGGTAGCGCCTGCCCTCGGGATTGGTCAGGCGGAGGATGAGCATATGTTCCGCCATCCATCCCTCGCGGCGGGCCATCACCGAGGCGATGCGCAGGGCCAGACACTTCTTGCCCAATAACGCGTTGCCGCCATAGCCGGAACCGTAACTCCAGATCAAATTCTCATCGGGAAAGTGCGAGATGTACTTCTTCTCCACCGGAGCACAGGGCCACGGAACGTCTTCTTGACCGGGTTCCAGTGGAGCGCCGATGGAGTGCAGACAGGGAATGAACTCCCCCGCGCTGCCCAAGACCTCCAAGACACGGGTGCCGACCCGGGTCATGATGTGCATGTTGGTCACCACATAGGGGCTGTCCGAGATCTGGACACCGATCTTAGCGATCGGAGACCCGATCGGACCCATGCTGAAGGGGATCACATAGAGTGTCCGGCCCTTCATGCAGCCCTGGTAGAGACCCCTCATGGTCTCCTTGAGTTGGTCCGGGTCAATCCAGTTGTTGGTGGGGCCGGCGTTCTCCTCCTCTCTGCAAGCAATGTAGGTCCGCCCTTCCACCCGCGCCACGTCCGAGGGATCGGACCGGAAGAGATAGCAGTTGGGGAAGCTCGACTCATCCAACTTGGTGGCCATGCCGCTGGCCACCATGAGTTGCATCATCTCGTCATATTCCTTGGTAGAGCCGTCGCACCAGTGGACCTTGTCCGGGGTGCACAGGGTCTCTACCTCTTTGACCCAGGCAGCCAATCCTGCGTGTTCCGTCATCTCTATTTCTCCAGAGCGTTCATGTTCAAGTTTTCTGATGTCTGAGCGGGCCCCGCTAACCGCAACCTGCCGTCCTAACTTAGTAGAGGAGGACAGGCGCAGGCAACGCCCTGGCCGTAATCCATCTTCAAACGGGGCGTTGTCTTCAGGAAGTCGCGGGATTGTACCGGACCGAGCATGGACCGTCAAGCGCTAGGCTCTGTGGGGTTGACGGTTACCGATCGAGAACCGGCTGCGCCGATGGCTGGACCTCTCCCTTGAGCCTCCCGATCGCCGCAGCCCGCTGGGCCTGAGGGGCCCAGGGATCAAACTCGACTGACGTCGCGTGGCGTTTCGCCAGGCATTTCCAGGCGGCAATACGAACTCCCAAATAGGGATGTTCCAGCAGGGAGACCAAGGTCGGGAGGGCGTCGGGTCCTTCGGACGCGAAACGATCCATGGCTTTCTGCCGTATCGCCGGTTCTCTGTGTCCGAGCTGTTCCACGAGTCCAAGCGGCTCCACGGATGCGCTCATGTCCGACGCGGCGCTCGCGGCAGCGAGGTCTGTGTTGGGGATGTCTTTGGGGATGGTCAAGGTTCCCATCGGAGTTCGTGTGTAGGCCTGGATCTCTCGAATCAGGCTCAGGAAGGCTCCGGCCTCCCGATACCCCAGCCAGTCGCCGACGATTTCATCGTGTGTGTTGACGACCAGTAGGCGGGGCAGAGACCGGGCGGCATAGGCCCGGGCCACATGGGGATTCTTGTCCACGTCGACCTTGATGCAGACGAATTTTCTCAGTTCGTCGACAATGGCGGCCTGCGCCAGGACCTCCTCGTCTAACTTTTTACACCATCCACACCAGACTGCGCTGAACTTGATCAGCACAGGCCGCTCATGCGCCTTGGCGAAACGCATGCCCTCCGCGTAGGACTTGAACCACAGGGTCTTGGACCGATCACCGGATTCAGGCCTAGGCGTGGCGGCAGCGAACGCAGCCAAACCTCCCGCCATGCACAGGAGGGTGTAGGAGACAACGAATCTAGAACATGCCATGAGCGATTTCCTCCCAGAAGTGTTCGCGATCAAAGTCGGGGCTATTGTCTTTATCGTGACACGTTTCACACCGAACGAGTTTTGTCAGAGGCCGCGTGTCAGGGACTTCGCCCGAGCGAAACTGTTTAACGTGCAGGTCTCTGCGGCCGTGGCAAGACCCACAGGAGACATTGGAGAGGTGGGCCGTGAGACGTTGATTGAGGTAGCCGTCAGAGGCCATATACCCCACGGTGTGACATTTCAGACAGCGTGGATTGTATTGATGTCCCTGCTCCACCAAGGTGGCAAAGGCGTGGGCATGCTTGGATTCCAGCCAACCCTCGTAGGTTTTGGTGTGACATTCACGGCAGCTCTCCGCGCCGACATAGCGATCTGCGTTCTTGCTGCGGGTCGCCGCGATGGAAGAGAGTCCCTCCCGGTCGTCTCGGAGGGGATGAAACTCGCGTTCCTTGAGTTGCCCCTTGTACTCCTCAATCAGAGCGGTGATTTGCAGGTCCTTTGTCACAGAGTCATCCAGAGTCGCGAAGCGATTCCGGTACTCCCAGGTGTCCTGTTTCTGGGGTGTGATGTCCAGACGCCCCACTGCCTTGCCCTGGTCCGTGGAAAACACGATCACGGATCGGTTCTCTCGGAGGGGATCCGCGCTGGCCTGCTGCACGCGTCCTCCCACAATGACATCTATCTCAAAGAACTGCTGTGCCAAGGCCCGCATCCCGATTTCGTCGGTGAAGGCCAAGAGAACGAGATAGTCCGCCTTCGTCTTCAGTTCGGGCAGCAGCGCGGCAATGGCTTCTCTCGGCTCCAGGATGCGGATGCCGGCGCCGATCCCACTGACGTCGATTTGATCGTCAACAATACCGAGAATCGCGCAGCGATAGCCATTTGATAGCTCCACCACCACGTAGGGATCACACACCAACTGATCTTCGGGACCGACCACATTGGCCGAAATCAACCGGGGATATCGTTCCTTGATCCGATTGAGCCCTTCAAGACCGAGAGACAGCTCGCGATAGCCGATGTTCACGGCATGATAGCCCATGAGCGCATAACCCTTGAGGATGTATTCCAGTTCCAGGACTTCCCACGCCCGTGGGCCGGCCGTGACGTCACCCGCATCGACCAGGAGGTAATCCTCGGGTCCATCCTGCAGGAGATGGGTCCGCCTGCGACTAATGCCCCCCGCCATACCACTGGTGCAACCACAGGGTTCGATGTGTCCGCGGGTATCACAGGTGTAGAAGATCGAGAACTGGGCGGGCGGATCTCGGCGCCGCTCACCCGACAAGCCGCCGACGCCCTCTCTCCACCACAGCAGGACCCCCAGGAGGAGCAGTGCGCACAGACCTGCGACGACCAGTTTTGTCTTTCCGCCCTTAAAAATGCCCATAGACGCGTTCCTAGTGGGTCAGTGAATAGGTGAAGATATTCACGTTGATTTCCTGGCTGTTCTTGATTTCGTTGCCACCGCAGCAGCAACACTTCTGCCCACCCGCTTTAGACGCATTCGCGGTGTCGTTGAGACCTTCCGCCGAATAGACCAGCACGATCTTGCCGTCGATGACCAGGCCTTCCAGATGGGCGCTGCCACCCTTCTTCAGGCGGATGGACTTGACATCAAAAACCGTGTGAAAGATGGGATGAGCCATCGCGATCCGGTCTAGTCTGCGCTTGGGAAAAATCCGCTTGATCTCTTGGCGGAAACTCTGATCCCATTCTTGCGAGGAACAGCCGGCAGAGGCCAGCAGAAAGCCACCCCGTGTCAAGTAGGATTTGAGCACCCGACGCTCCTGCTCCGTCAACGCAAAGCGTCCCTCCCCGGTCATCACGGCGAAGGGGTAATCATACATGTCCCCACTGGCCAGCTTGATGGCCGTGAAGGATTGCTCCGGCTCACAGTTTGTTTCGCGACTCACGGTGTCCAAGAAGTGGCTACTAAAACACACGGAGGACTTGGACACCGCATACACCAGATTGGCACATTTGAGCAGCTCTCGATCCTCGGGAAAAGCTCTGATCGCCCCCAAGGCCCCCTGCGTCAAGATCAAAAGGCTACAACACACCAATGTCTGTTGTCTGAGCATGAGTAGGTCTCCTTGTGCTCTCTGATAACTGACGACTGATTACCGACTACCGACTACTGATCACTGATTACTGATTACTGACTACTGATCCTCCGCCATACGTCGAAAATAGGCTTCGATGAGGCGGGAATACTCCGCCATCATACGGTCCTGCCCCTTCACTTCGATCTCCATCTCATGTTTGGCTTGGGGGTTCAGCGCCTCGATGTTCCCGTCCAAGGGATCTCGTGCGCCGGGGAGCGTCGCACCCTCCCCCTTGTGC
>JADFHU010000183.1 GCA_022567055.1 Planctomycetota bacterium | reverse complement strand
GCGGCTGATCAGTGTGCCAATAATCAACCCTGATCTTGTCCACCCGATACTCACCTGCAAGCGGCGGCTCAAGCGAATAAACTATCCTACGTATGATTCTCCGGCCGCCATCGATCAACCTTCCCGGCTCTTCAACAAGCGCATAAAGCTCGAATTCGCCCCGCCAACCTTCGATCTGGGCAATCTCGACCTCCACATCGCTGGCATGCTTTATCTCAAACACAAGCTCAACAAGCCCGGCCAGGCCGATCTCCGTACCCCGTACCGTCATGGTGAGATCAACACCCTCTGCTCTATACGAAAACGCTTCGTCAAATCCCCTCGGTGCTTCCCGCGCTTCATGCCGACAGGAACAAATCCCCAGCCCAAGCGTGATCCCGATCGCTGCCAAAACCGTTTTAGCGCGCATACTCACCACTCTGTTTACGCTCACGCTGACGAAAAAATGTGATTAGGTCACGCAGGTAGTCATCCCCGCATTCAACGGGAATATGATCTATCTCCATAGAGACAAACGATTCGGCAAGCTTTCTTTGCCGTTCCAGACCGCGCGCCGCAAATGCCTGTCGAACCGCAGGACACGAACTGTCAACCACGACGCGTTTGCCATTCTCGGCATCTGCCAACACAACCAGTCCTGAATCGGCGAGCCTCATTTCGCCGGGATCCCGGACAGATACCGCGATAAGATCATGGCGGCGAGCAACGACCTGCATTGGTTCTTGGTAACCTGAATCCAGAAAATCCGACACCAGAAATACCACACTCTTTTTATAGTGCAAACGCCCCAAGTACTCAAGTGCACCTGATATATCAGTCCCCTTGCTACTCGGTTCAAAACTCAAGAGCATCCGAATTATCCGAAGAACATGCGAAATCCCTTTTCCAGGCGGAACAAAAAGCTCCACCTTACCCGTAAATATGACAAGCCCCACTTTGTCATTGTTCTTGAGCGCTGAAAATGCAAGCAGAGCACACAACTCCGCTGCGATGTCGTTTTTGGCTTTCCCTGCACTTCCAAAACGGCCGGACGCCGAAAGATCCACTACGAAAAAAAGCGAAAGCTGTCTCTCCTCCACATATTGTTTCACAAAAGGGCGTCCCATGCGGGCCGTGACGTTCCAGTCCACACTGCGAACATCGTCGCCGGTCTGGTACTCACGCACCTCATGAAATTCAACACCACGACCCTTGAAGACGCTGTGATACTCACCCGCAAGTATCTCGTTAACCGCTTTACTGCTGTATATCTGAATATAACGAAGTTTGTCTAGTATCTTATGAGTGACCATAATGACACCGCTTTATACACAACAAGCCCATTATGGCACATGGACCGTGTTAAATATGCGCTTGAGAATGTCTTCGCTCGTCATTCTTTGAGCTTCGGCTTCATACGTGACTATCACGCGATGGCGCAAGACATCCATGCCCACAGACTTTATATCCTGCGGTGAAACATACCCGCGACCGCACAAAAATGCATGGCCTTTCGCTGCCATGGCCAGATAGATCGTGGCTCTCGGCGATGCCCCGTAACGAATAAAGCCATCCAATTCACCCAAATCAAATGCCTCTGGTTCCCTAGTCGCCGTAATAAGGTCGAGAATGTACTCCTCGATCTTCTCATCCATAAACACCTCGTCAACAAGATCTCTCAATCGCAATATATCCGCAGGAGTCATCACGGTGTTGACGTCAAAATCCGGATGACTCCGCGCCATCTTGCGCATGATCTCACGCTCCTCATCACGCCGCGGATAGCCGACCTTCAGTTTGAACAGAAACCGATCAACCTGAGCCTCAGGCAGGGGATAGGTACCCTCCTGTTCGATAGGATTCTGTGTGGCAAGCACCAGAAATGGCTCATCAAGACGAAAACACTCCTCCCCGATAGTCACCTGCCTCTCCTGCATGGCCTCAAGCAATGCGCTCTGAACTTTCGCAGGGGCCCGGTTGATCTCATCAGCAAGGATAATATTGCAAAACACTGGCCCTTTTCGTGTTGAAAACTGACCCGTCTTGGGATTGTAGATCAGCGTCCCGACCAGGTCGGCCGGCAGCAGGTCCGGGGTGAACTGTATCCGGTGAAAACTGGCATCAATCGTCTTCGCCAGCGTTGTGACTGACAGGGTCTTTGCCAGCCCGGGTATGCCCTCGATAAGAACATGCCCATTACACAGCAAAGCAAGGATCAATCGCTCAACAAGATCGCTCTGACCAACGATCACCTTGCTGATTTCGCGTCGAACGCGACCCACAACCTCGCTTTCGCGCCCAAATCGCTCGTTAACTTCCTGTATATCCTTAGCCATCTATTTCTCCCGAATCAACTCACGCAGGTGCTCTGAGACTCATCTGTACCAGAATAACAGGAAATGGAGGTGCGTCCATCTTCTTGCATGTCCTGGTTAGGGGACCGGGAATAGGAAAATTGGACATTTTCTTCCCTTGAATCATTAGACTGCCGCCAGTACACTAGTCGGTTGTGTTGAAATCATTCTTTTCAGCCGTTCATATGGTGGCCCAACAGGCGTCTGTTGAGTTGAAATTAGGAGACACAGACTATGAAATCCCGGATGAATCAACTGGCAATGTTTGGCTTTTTATTGGTATTTTCCGCTTCGGCATTTGCCGTGACAGGCCATGAAATTATAGAAGATTCTGGCATTAGAGGTGGACTGATCGTACACATTGGCTGTGGCGACGCCAAACTTACGACAGCGCTGCAGGTGAATGACAGCTACCTAGTCCAGGGCCTGGATGTTGATGCGAAAGCGGTCCAGGCCACGCGCCTGAAACTGCTTGCAACGGGAGAGAATGTTACGGTGTCTGCGTTTGACGGCAAGAACCTGCCCTATATAGACAATCTTGTCAACCTTGTGGTCTCCGAGGATCTCGGTGCGGTGGCGATGGATGAAGTCATGCGTGTACTAGCACCCTATGGCGTTGCCTATATCAAAGACGGTCAAAAATGGCAGAAGACCATAAAACCAGTGCCGCCTGATACGGATGAATGGACCCACTATCTTCATGATGCTGATAATAACGCTGTGTCCCGTGATCAGCAGGTCCATCCTCCAAAACATCTCAACTGGGTCGGCAGCCCCCGGTATTCGAGACATCATGATCATATGTCGGCCATGGGTGCGTGTGTGACCGCCGGCGGCAGGATATACCATACGATGGACGAATCATCGAGACTGTCTATCTACTTAAGGCCGACATGGAAACTGGTAGGGCGTGACGCTTACAATGGGGTTATATTGTGGAAACGGGATATCAGTGAATGGTACAGCCATATGCACAGGCTAAAGAGCGGTCCCGCCTATCTGCCCCGCAAACTGGTTGCGATAGGAGACATTCTGTATGCCTCATTAGGCATACATGAACCCCTTTCGGTCATTGACGGAGCCACTGGTACGACACTGAAAACCTACGTCCCGGACATGGAGACAGATGAAATCCTCTATTCTGAGGGCGTCCTGTTCCTGGTTGGCAGCGCTAGGGATAAGCCCAATCCGGCGGTTGCTCTGCGTGCGATTAAGGGTGAGGAGTCCAGGCGATTGGTTGCCGTTAGAGCGGACAGTGGCGAGATCATCTGGGAATTCAATTCAAAGATTCTTCCTCTGTCCCTGACTGTGGGCAAGGGACAAGTGTATCTGCATGACACGGAAACCATCGTCGCACTGGACATAAAGACAGGGAAGGCGTTGTGGAAATCCGAACCTCTGAAGTACTGGACAATTATGGCTCCCATGTTCGCTCCCACACTGGTGACGTACAAGGATATAGTGTTTTTTGCCGGAGGCGCCACGTTTAAGCCTCACAGGGGGTCCTATGATCAGATGTATGCCATCTCCGCCAAAGATGGGAAAACCTTGTGGACCGATGAACATCCCCCGTCAGGATACCAGTCACCAGAAGACATTCTCATCGTAGATGATCTTGTGTGGTGTGCCGCAACCACCAGTGGCAACCTTTCAGGAGAGCTGATTGGCAGGGATCCTTGGACGGGTGAAGAGAAGAAACGTTTTCCATCAAATGTTGATACGTATTGGTTCCATCACCGGTGTTATCGCGCCAAGGCCACGGACAATTACTTCCTGATGTCACGTACGGGTGTAGAATTTGTTGACTATAAAGAAGAAGACTGGCAGATACATCATTGGGTACGGGGTGCGTGTCTGTATGGCGTTATGCCGGCGAACGGCTCTCTGTACGCGCCACAGCACCCATGCGCGTGTTATCCGGAGGTGAAGCTGAATGGATTTAGTGCCCTTTCAAGTCATCGCGAGCCAGCGGACACAAAGCCCGCCAATAGGCTGGTTAAGGGGGCGGCGTATGGAGCAATAAACCATCAGCGAACAAGTGCCGGTCGAGAGGAGTGGCCGACATTCAGGCACGATGCCAGCCGGAGTGGCAGTACGAGTGCCGATATTCCGAATACCCTGAAGAAAGCCTGGACCCTGGAGATCGGCGGCAGACTCTCTCAGCCCGTGTTAGCGGGTGGTAGGCTGTTTGTTGCAGAAGTTGATCGTCATGCAGTGCATGCCATCGACGAGGCGACTGGAAAAAAACTGTGGAGTTATGTTGCCGGCGGTAGGATAGACTCGGCGCCCACCCTTTACAGGGGCTGTGTGCTTTTCGGTAGTAACGACGGGTGGGTCTATTGTGTACGTGCCTCTGACGGGGAACTGGCGTGGAAGTTTCTTGCGGCACCGCGGGATATGAAACACATGGCGTTTGAACAGGTCGAGTCCGTGTGGCCGGTGCCAGGAAACATTCTCATTGAGAATGAAACGGCTTACTTTGTGGCGGGCAGGAATATTTTTCTCGATGGCGGATTGCATCTCTACCGGCTGAATCCCCTCACGGGAGAGATGCTCTCTGATACCGTCATGACTGACGCCGATCCTGACGGAAAACCCATACAGGACTACATTGATTGGCTCAACATGCCAGTGGGCAGACCGGACATACTGTCGAGCAATGGGAAGCGCGTTTACATGTGTTCACAGCCCTTTGACATGCAAGGTAAAAGGACGAGGATTAACAGGCTTGAGGTGACGGATCAGCGCGGAGAGGACGCACACCTGTTCTGTCCTTCCGGATTTCTCGACGATTCATGGTGGCATCGCACGTATCAGGTGTATGGCCAGAGTTTTTCGGGTGGGCATTCGGGATACCATCGCGCAGGCAGGGAAACACCGTCTGGCAAACTGATGGCCTTCGATGAGGAATACATTTACTCTTTCGGACGCAAGCCCGAGTACTATAAGTGGACCACTCCCATAGAGCACCAGTTGTTTTCTGTGGATAAAAAGTGGACACTTGGAACGGGCAAACCTAAGGTAGAGCAGAAAAAGCAGAAGGAAGACGAGAATTCAATGATCCGGTACCAGGTCACTGACAGTCTGGATCCTGTGGGCAAGTCTTTGGCTGTTGAGGCCTGGGTAAAGCCGGGAAGGGCAAATGCAAGTGGGGTCATCCTTGCTCGAGGCGGACCCTCAAACGGGTATGCATTGGTCCTGCAGAAGGGTAAGCCGGAATTCATGATACGCACGGATGGATACGTACACTCCGTCGTCGCCACAGAGAAGGTAAGGGCGAAGTGGGTACACATTGCCGGCGTGTTAACATCCGGAAAGAAGCTCCAGCTTTATATCGACGGCAAGCTCAATAACGAAGGCGAGGAAGTAGGGCCGATATCGGCTCTTCCCGTACAGGGAATGGAAATTGGTGCTGATGATGCAGGGAGTGTAGGTGACTATAAAACCCCCTTCCTCTTCAAGGGCAGCATTGATGATGTCAGGATTTACCATGGTGATCTCGCCGCGGCTGAGATCATGGGTCACACGAAATCGGAGCATGCGGTGGATGCGGCTCATGCTGAGCTGGTGTTGCACTGTACGTTTAATGATGGCAAGGCTCAGGACAGCTCGGGACAGAAAAACCATGGCATTCTGACAAATAGCGTGACTCCGGGAAAGGGCAAATATGGGCAGGGACTGAACTTTGCCGGCAACTTGAGGCCCAATAGAAGGCGAAGCACGACGACAGCATTCCCCTATCGGTGGACACAGGACCTGCCCCTGTTTGTCCGGGCCATGGTAAAAACCGCTGATAAACTGATCATCGCTGGACCGGAAGACATCATAGACGAAGAAAAAGTGAAGGTCCTGTTTAACTCTCCCGAGATGCAGGTAAGGCTGGACAAACAATCAGCGCTGCTGGCCGGAGAGCGGGGGGGTATTCTCTGGATGGTTTCAACTAAGGATGGAAAGAAGATCTCTGACTACAAACTCGATGTCCCTCCCATATTTGATGGGATGATTGCAGCAAACGGAAAGCTGTTTATATCAACCATGGACGGCTCCGTTGTGTGTCTGGAAGGAGGGTAGTTCCCATAGAGTGCCTTAGGAACCGGCAAGAAATAACCTGGACTTTTGGATGCCCAATTGCACCGCATCTTCGGCCGCTTCTCAATCGCCAAATCCTCACTGTAGCCCACTACACCTCCGGTATGGCTCAATCGGCACGACCAAATCTACGGCACACTTGAACCCCAAAATGCCCAATTTATTTCCTGCCGATCCCTTAGTAGCGTAGCCAGCCTATGATGGATGCAAAACTGCACCCTACGCGATTGAACTCGCCTGACACGGTGGTCTGCCGGCGGGTGGCGCAGGCCAGGAGAAGGATGAGGCCGCCCCCGGCGGAGGCGATCATTTGATACCCTTATGCCCCATTCTCTTCGCCCACGCCGTCCACTTAGCGGCCATCGCCTCCGTCCGCTCGGGATGCTCTCCGGCGAGGTTCCTCGTCTCGGTTCGATCGACCGGGATATCGTACAGCTCCCACTTCTCTACCAGTTTATCCCAGACGACCTTCCACTGCCCCTCACGGTACGCCCGGTTGCCGGACCACTCCCAGGCGAGGTAGTCGGGTTCCGGCCGGGTCTTGCCCTCGAGGACGGGGACGAGGCTCCGTCCCTCGACTGGAAGGATCCTGTTGCCCTTGTAGGTCTTGGGGTATTTTCCGCCGGCCACCTCGAGGCACGTGGGCATCAGGTCGATGATGTGCCCGACCTGCCGGATGATCGTCCCGGCCTGGACGTGGCCGGGCCAGCGCACGATGAAGGGGGTACAGATGCCCCCCTCGTGGACCCAGCTCTTGTACCGGCGGAAGGGGGCGTTCTGTGCCCAGCCCCACGAGGGACCGACCGCGACGTAATCGTCCCCCGGGCCGGGATTCCGCTGCTTCGGGTCGCGCCCGCCGGGCTCCTCGGCACATCCGCCGTTGTCGGAGAGGAACATGACGATCGTATTTTGATCGACTTCAAGATCGCGCAGCGCCTTCATGAGTCGGCCGATATTCTGGTCCATCGAATCGATCATGGCGGCGTAGACGGCCATACGCAGGTCCTCGAACTTCTGGTCCGCCGATCTCCAGCTGTAGGCGCGCGAGTCGGTGTCGGAGATCGGCCACACCTTCGGGTCGATGAGCCCCATTTCGACCTGCCTTGCGTAGCGCTGCTTGCGCATCTTGTCCCAGCCCATGCGGAATTTCCCGATGTACTTTTGGATGTCCTCGGGTTTGGCATGCAACGGGTAGTGGGGGGCGGTGTAGGTGATGTGCAGGAGGAACGGCTTCTTCTCCGCCGTGAACTTCCTGGCGCAGGCGATGGCATGGTCGGTGAAGGCGTCGGTGGTGTAGTAGTCCTTCGGGAATTCCTTGATGATCTCGTCATTCCGGCCGAAAGTCCGGACCCGGCCGCCCTTGTACTTCGGGTCGGGCTGCGAAGGGTTGAAGAAGTTGCAGCAGCCGTCGAGAAGCCCGTAGTACTCGTCGAACCCGCGCTTGAACGGGTGGGTGGTCTCGCCCCTGCCAAGGTGCCATTTCCCGCTGAGGGCGGTGCGATAGCCGGCGCGGCGAAGGGCCTCGCCGAGCGTGACCATATTGGTGCGGAGGAGTCCGCCCTTGCCCCGGCGGGGGTAGAGGCCGGTGACGATCGACGCCCGCGTCGTGGTGCACTTGGCATTGTTGTAGAATTGGGTGAACCGGGCGCCCTCCTGCGCCAGTGCGTCGATGTTCGGGGTCCGGACTTCGCCGCCATAACAGCCGATGTCCGACCACCCCATGTCGTCGCACATGATGAGGACGATATTGGGCTTATCCGAGACGGTGTTGCCGGCGACAACCAGGGGCAGCACTCCGACCAGCAGGGCGAGCATGCGCATGACATTTTCTCCTAACGTTAGGGACGTTGGAGGTTTTTAACTTTGATATTGCGAAATTCAACGACATCACCATGGCCACAGAAGGCAATGTGGCCCTGGGAACGCAGCAAGCCGGGATGTGCGCGTTTGTCCATGGTTTCGGGCGTGCTTTTTTCTTTAATATCAGCATCTACAATGACGTAGCCGTTTAGGTTTACGATAATGTGGTTGCCCATGGCAATCACCTCCTCGACGTTCCATTCGCCGACTGGCTTCAAATGCCCTGTCTTGGCCGGTACCACACCGTAGATGGAGCCGTGATACTGATAGGGTTTGAGCTTATCGTACTTCTCTGCCGTGTCATCCAGGATCTGAAGTTCCATGGCCTCATAGGCGGCATGGGAGGGAAACCCCGTACGGATCCCCAAGCCGTTATTACCGCCAGGGGGAAGCTTGAATTCAAAATGGAAGACAAAGTTGTCGAATTCATCCACAGTGTAGAGATTCCCCCCGGGCTTACAGACAAGTGCCCCGTTCTGAGCCACATAGCCCTTAGTATCCCCTTTCCAGCCGGTGAGGTCCTCACCGTTAAATAACGTGCGGAATTCCTCGGGCCGATGGATTTCCCGGATAAAGATGTTACGAAAGTGAATCGGATCGCCATGGCATTGGAGCTCGATAGGTCCCTGAGAAAAGCGGGCTTGGTTGCGGTCCCAGTAGTTTTCCAAGAGGACATCATT
>JADFHU010000182.1 GCA_022567055.1 Planctomycetota bacterium | reverse complement strand
TCGCACACTACAAGATCACCTGCAAGCTCGGCCAGGGCGGGATGGGCGAGGTCTATCACGCCACCGCTAACCTTCGCCTATGTCTATGCCCTGTTTTACTCGGCAATTGGTCGACAGCTCTGGCTGAAGTCGAGTATATTGGACAAGGGTCGTGACCAGTACAGCGGATCATTGAGTAAAAATGGGCTGACGGTTTTTCCATGCTGCCAGCCTCTGGGTTGCCTGACACTCTGTTTCTTTCTGACCTGTTCTACTCTGTGAGGGCCGCTATCTCTTCCAGACTGAGCGCGGTTTCGTAAACTCGAACGTCGTCGATCAGGCCGGAGAAAAAGCTGCCAATTTCCAAGTTTCCTCCGGCGCCAATAGTCAGGCCTCCACTTGCAGGCTCCAGGTCGGTGGCCATGTCGCCGGCGACTTCAACACCATCCACGTAGAGAATCCTGCTGCTTCCATCTGTGACAAAACCTATCCGGTGCCAATCCCCATCGGTGACAGTGGCTGAAGAGACTAACGGAGATCCCGGCGGACTACCCCGGCGACTCGGCGACCCTGCTCTCTTGAGATCTGTTCTGAGTGCTCCGTCAACAGTGTCGGCCATCAGCCAATTCACACCGTTTTGCTGGGAGATGATTACCTGACCAGGTGCGCCACCTTTGACCCACGCAAAGACGCTGAACGAGCCCAGCGATGGGTCCAACACGAAGGGCGTGCTCGCAAAATCATCAGTCCCATCGAAGCGAAGTGCACCGCCCTGCTTGCCGTTGGCTGGCTCCCACTGCGGGTCGCCGCTGAGGGTGCCGTGGGACAGGCCAATGCTGTCAAAAGCGAAGCCGCCCTCACCCTCGTCGAATGTCCAGTGTGCAATCAAATCGGCCGGCGGAATCTCCCGGAACAAATGGTTGGCGACGACGATCAGATCCTGGACATCTACGATCCCATCACCGAAAGGCGGCGGGGCAATGTCGTAGGTCGGCTCGTCTTGGTGCCAGTAGTCGATTAGGGCCGAGACGTCTGCCTTATCGATCCTGCCATCCGCATTGAAATCGACGGCCTTAGCTGAAACCACCGGAGCGAATGCATGGGCAAAGCGAATTCCAAGCCCAAGCTGACCCGCTGCACTTAGGTGGAGATTGTCGGAATTCATCGGCAGGTCGTCCGCCAAGACCAGCCGTGCGCGACCGGTGGCAAATACGTGACCCGAATCCTCGTCTACATTGAACTGTCCCTGACGGACGGGGTCGCGGTAAGCATACCCCGCCAAAGCCACAGGCAGCACCTGCCCGTACACAAAAGGCATACTCGGGGCGTTGAACTGTTCCCGAACACGGCCGATGAAGTGTGAGAGGTTCCGATCGTATACCGGTCCGTATGAGCTATTCCTTGCATCTCTCTCGCCTTGTTGCCAGAGCATGCCCTTGATCACCGGTGTGTAGCCTTGAGCAATCAAGCTGTCAATACCCGAATTGACGGTTTCGACGAATAACATGAACTGCACGCCGAAATGATCCATATCGTCGCTATGAGTACCAGGATTCCACTCCGCTCCTAGATCGGTTCCGCCCACGGCATGTTTGATAATCGCGATTTGATGGCCCGGGAAAAGCTCTGCCACTCGGTTGCCAAAACCGATTTCAGGCCCGAAATTTCCCAACGAACCAGCGGCTGGTCTGAGCGTCGTCCACTGGCGCGCGGGCTGGCCGCTATTCAAGCTCGCGGAGTGGTAAAGCATTATCTCCCTGTTGTACAAGACCGATAAATCCGACACCTCGGATATGAAACCTACGCCCACGGCATTCGATTGTCCACCGAGCAGGAATACATCTACAAGACCTTCGTCGGCCTGAGCAAGTGACGCCGACAATAGAACAGATAACGACAGTAGTTGAAGGAGTCTTTTCATCGGTCTAATCTCCGAAATCGCATTGTGTGATGATTTGTTGGCGACGGGCTACATTCTCTGCGGTCAAGTGGGCCACGATATTGAACTTCCCCGAAAGCCCGCGATAGCAGTTTCTGATGAATTTGACCATCAATAGATCTTAAGGGATCAGGGTTGTAACTTCAATGGTGGCAAGGCGTTCGAGTAAATGAGAGGCACAGGGGGTGTCGACGGCTTTGTGTCGATGGGGAATCACTAGCACTGCCTGGTCGAAGATTCGCCGTGTTATTCGTCACAACCTTCTGGACTAATCTGTACGAGAACTCGTCAATCATCGCTGATTTTACCCCGTAGGGGCAAACACTTTCAGCCGCGCGAGTCATAGCCCCTTGGAGGAGAAGGAGTTATGCGAGATTAATATTTACACCCCACGGGCAAGCATGACCATTCAAAGACACAGCAAGCCCACTTCATTACGTTGGCTCACAATTTGCTGTCGATGCTTGAAAACACACTGAAAGCAGAAGAAGGTATTGTTGACATGAAAGTTCAAGCCAAACAAGCCAAGCCGTAGCTGAGGATATTGAAAAAGGGCTGCAAGCTGGCAGGTCTCCTAATATCCTTGTCCAGAATCTCACCAGAGCGACTCAAAGAAGCCTTCAGTTCATACGGTGGTTACGGACAGGATTGATCTTGAACACTTCCTGGGAGCAAGCTGTGGTGCAACTGAGGCCCCTCATGCTCAAATATCTGTCGTGAATCTTTTACACCGTTCCTCCCATGTCATCTTTTCTGCTCCGTCCAGTGTCGACTAAAAGCTCGCTTGGAAACTGAGTCGATCGGATTTTTAGTGCGTGCTTAATACCGATGCCGGTTTTATTATAGGAATCGTGGCTGCGGGCCTTTGTCGTTCGTTTGTTTAGAAGGTTGATGTCATGATGAAGAATATAAGAGAAATATGGGAGATAGGAATGCAGGTTGAAAAAGTTCGACATGTTTTTTATTTCGTTACTATAGTTGCGACTGCAATATTGTTAACAGGTCGTGCGAATTCGAAAGATAACGATGCCATTAGCTTGGAGAATAAGAATCTGAATCTTCGCTGGGAACAGGGAGATGCAGGTTGGAAACTTGCAGATGTTAATGTGCTTATTGGCGGTGAAAAACTATCTCTCGGCAATCCAAGTGGTGAATATACAGTTTTATATTCTCAAGTGCTCCCAAGTACAGACGGTGTTAAAATAGCAGGGTCTAAACTTAGGGGTAGGTTCTGGGAAAAAACCACCACCAAGGTTGCTTTAAACCGTGATGGTGAGGCAATCCATTTTTATCCACAGCAGGCTGTTCGCTCCGGTGATGGCGCTGTTGAGTTTACAGGACAAACTGCTAAGGCAACTGTGAAGTCTGAGTGGCGGCTTGACCCTCTATTGCCGAGCGATATACGGGTTAAGATTACATTGACAGCTAAAGTAGCTGGTTACTTTTCCATCGCTACACCGACCCTTGCCAGTGTGCCTGCCGATGAGCTGTCTTGGGTCACCGTGCCTGGTGTTTTTGCGGGCAACAAAATTGAGAAAAGCCTTGATCTTGCTTTGGGTTATGCTCAGGGCTTGCCAGCTGAGCCTGTTCTTGCCACAGAACGCACAGCAACATATCTAACCTCCGTGATTACACATAAAAGTGGTGCAACAGTAGCGGTGATTGCAGAGCCTGGTACGGCAAATGACCCATGGGAATATGACAAACATTCGCGACAAGTATGGCGTTTGGGGCTGTCCCATATGAACCGTCGTAAAGAGTTTGCATCAACGCTTTATCACCCTGTTCTTGGGCAGGCGGATTCCATGCTTAAGGCTGGCGAATCCAAGACTTTTGAATTCCGCTATTCACTGAGTGGATCAGACTGGTACGGTGCTCTCAAGCATGTTGCTTATGATATCTATAAGCTGAAAGACTTTTTCACGCTGAAAAAGTTCAAGCAATCCCTGTCTGAGCGTGTTTATGCGTTGCATGATTATGTCACTGATACAAAAACATCATTGTGGCGCGTTGAGAAGTTCAATGGTCGTGAAATTGGGGCGCAAGCATATTTGAGCGGGGTGCATGGCGCCAAAGGCAAAGATGCCATGAAAAATTCCGATTATGGTGCTATGTGGATGCTGGCCAAGCAAACCAACAATCCGATTTTGGTTAATGAACGTCTGCCATATGCCCGTAATTTTAAAATAGAACAACAGCAAGCTATTCCTGGTGAACAGCAGGGGGCAGCGCTTGGTCAATATTACCTCTCAAACAGCAAAAAATTCACCGAAGAATGGGGCGATTACATTGAACCGGTCGGCACAACATATTATGTACTGAGTGACTTGGGTAATATTGCCTTGTTTGAACCTGAAAATACAAAAGTACGTGAGCGCATTAGGCTGGCGGCTGACAGGTTGCTAAAATGGCAGCATGCTGATGGCAGCTGGGAAGTGGCATACGCCAATAAAACAGGTAAGCCTACTTTAACAGACCTCACAGATTATCGTCCAACATTCTATGGATTGATTATTGCCTACCGTATTTTAGGTGATGACAAATATCTGCAAGGCGCGATCAAAGCAGCGAACTGGTTACTTGTTAATGCGATTGAGCCTTTGAAATTCCTTGGTGTTTGTGGTGATGCACGTTTTGTTCCTGACTTTTCGACAGCACAGATTGCGCAGGGTATGTTTGAGCTTCATGACCTGACTAATGACAAGCGCTACCAGGATGCTGCTATTCGTACGACAAAATTCTATGCAACGTCTGTTTTTATACACCCGATAGCCTCTAATGCTACCAAGCTGGTTAAAGGTCGCGCCCTTGCTGATTGGCAGATCAATCAGACAGGCCTTAGTTTTGAGCATGGTGGGACTAGGGGGACTGCAAATGGTCATGGTCCTATCCTGCTGGCGAGCCATGCAGGTCTTTTCATTCGCACACACCAGCTTACAGGAGACCCGCTCCTGAAAGATCTGGCTCGTGCAGGTGTGCTGGCACGTACCGAAGCTTTTGTTGAACCTAAAACCAACGTTGCCTCTTACTATTATTCACAAATGAATCTTGGTGCTGGCACATTCCCGCACCATGCGTGGTGGCAAATCGGCTGGATTACGGATTATCTGATTTCTGAAGCGATGCTGCGAACAGATAATAAAGTGACATTCCCGCGTGGTTTTTTCACACCAAAAGTAGGGCCGCACGCTGCTTATGGCTTTGCACCGGGTGAAGTTTACGGTGATGCAGCCTCTTTGATCAGAGGCAATGCGCACTTGAATCGCTCAGATGTAGAAACTGTGATGGCGAAATCAGAGGACGGTAAAACTTACTATACTGTTCTGATGAATGTTGCGCACGGTGATGTTAATGTGAAAGCAGCGCCAAGTGCGGCTGAACTGACCGGAAAGGCGTCAGCAAAGTGGGCGGATGTATCATTGATCAATGGCGAAAAACTGTCACAGAAGGAAGACGCGTGGACTGTGACCATTCCAGGAAATGGAGCCGTGGTGCTGAAGCTGACTGTAGAATAACTATGCAGCATCGGCTGTGCTTTATGCTCGAGCCCCTGGCGCGCCGCCACAACGGCGGCACACACACCTGCCAAGCCACCGCCGACGACACAAAAGTCTACTGAATATGTTTCATGTTTCATGATTCACCCACGGTCTTCCGCGCCATCTTCCGCAAAAAGCACCGGGACCCGCACGTACGATACAGGTCCCGGCGTTGAAGGAGGCTACCAACAGGGTAGATTCTGCATTCACTAGGATCTTGGGTGGATCAATTCACTGAAAAAATCGCAATGGCGTCCAACGCAGTTCCGTCTTCGCGGCGAGAAATCTGCAACTCGTGCTGACCCGCAGTAAGCGTAAACACGACCGGGTCGGTCGTCGCGCCCACATCATCGCGCACAAAGTCCCAAACGAACTCGCTCGAATTGAATATGGCATTGGACCGCAGCCAACCCGAATTGTCTAAGGAATCGTCATTGACGATCATACCCGGGATATTGACCCAGAAGGAATCACTGTCCAGCTCAGCACCCAGAAAGGCGATGACGTAGTCGCCGTCTGCAGGGATGTTGAGGGTATACACTGCCCAGCCGTCATCTCGTGCGGCGGGGTCGCCATTAGAGTTTCCAGACGCATTCGGGACGATGATGTATTGACCGCCAGAGGCCTCGGGGCGATCGCTCAGGATTTCGAAGGGCGCCGACAGAGTCCCGCTCTCCGCCTCGATCGTTGGGGCCAGAAACGATAGGATCATCAGATCGGGGGCCTGGGCATAGAGTTCTATGTCGTCTACGTAGATGACCCCTTGAGCACCCGCGCCTTCGACACCCATCGTCAAGCTGCTTACACTCGAGACGTCTCTGGTGGTCAGGTCAATATTGTATCGAACCCAACCGGGATTGAGTCCGGCCGGATAGGTGCTCTTGTCCACCAGAGCGATCTTCTCGTCATTGATTTTGATATAGAGATCGCCGCCCGTGTTGTCGTCACCGGCGAACACGAACAGTGAGAGGGTGGTAATCCCAAACCGAGTCCAATCTTGAGCTTGATCGAAGGTTCGGGTCGTCTCTGATACGGGTGCGCCCGTATTGTCGAAGTGAATCGGCAGTGACTGCCTTCCGCCGCTTACAATCCCCGTTTCGGGAGAAAAGTCACCGCCTGCAGGATTCGCTCCGACCAGAGCGCCATTTGCCGGGTCATCGAAACCATCGGTCCAGGTACCCCAGATTTCCTTGAATTCTTCGTCTTTATAGGCCTCCATGTCGTCAATGACGAGGACGTCTGTTGTGGTGAAGCTCCAGAGGTCACCCGTCCAGATGCTGGGATCCATGGCGTTGTTGACCTCGTCGACGCGCCAGGAATAGGTCTGGCCCAACTGCAGGTCCAAGGCGGCCGTCGCAAAGCTGCTGTCGGCGATACTGCCGGCCAAGGCCAGGGCATCGGGATCCGACCCCACATAGACATCGTGCAGTTCTGCCTCGCGACCATTGCGTCCCCAGGACAGCGTGACGTCCGGGGCCACACCCGTGGCACCGGATTCAGGATCGGGTCCAGTCGCAAGGGTGGGAATACTGAGGAAGCGTACTTCACTGAGGCTGACCTGAGGGGAGAACCCCTGGGCACTGTTGATGGTCAATCGGACGTGCTGGGCCGTAGCGCCGCCAAAGGCGATATGGTTGTTGGCGGCATAGCCTACTTTCCCCGGGGCCTGAGCCAGGGGTCCGACACCATCCAGTGCCGTCCAGTTCTCACCATCGAGGGAGTGTTCGATGACCACGTCTTTCGCCCCGAATCCCACGAAAGACTCGACGGTTTGGTTCGAATTCCAGATCAGCATCTCATGCAGCTTGTGGACGCGATCGAAATCGAACTGAATCGTGGCCGGGATGCCGGTGCTCATCCACATGTCGCCGGGCGTGGTTCCGTGCAGGTCATCCGTCAGGCCCGAGCCATCGACAGTCCTCTCGGCCACAGATTCTTCGAACGAACCGTCGGCCGTGGCGACCACGTTCGAGATGGGGTATCCGATCGGCTCAACCGTGAAGCTCCAGACATCGCCTTTGAACACCGTCAGGTCCGGCGGGGCGTTCACTTCGTCTACTCGCCAATAGGTGGTCTGGCCGAACTCCAGACGGTCGAGAGCAACGGCGGTCTCGCTTTGAAGGCCCACATAGACACCGGCCGGATCCACGGTCGCTGTGGCATCGTTGACATCATCAAAACCAGTGCCGATATATACATCGTGCTTGTCGGCAAAGTCGCCGGGCGTCCAGCTAAGCACCACACCATCCCGAAGCACATCCGTCGCCCCATTAGCCGGCGTCCGCAAAGAAGCTTGACCAGCACGACCAGAAAAAAACTGGACCTCTCCAATACCAGCGAAAGTGCCGCCTCCATAGTTCGAGTTGATATCGAAGGCAATAAAACGCGCCTTGATGCCTCTGAGGTCGATCGTGTCGGGACCTTGGGTATCTCCATTTGTCGGCCCCATCGTGAAGGTCTGCGTGCCCGCCGTGCCGAAGAGTGTCCATCCGGCAGGATCGAACGGTGCGACATTGTCATGCGAGTTGTTGCCCAAGCTGTCAGTCCGGTAATATATGTCCGCCTGTTGTATACCGCGGTTGTTCCGGGCTCCCGTGCTGACGCCGAAATTGAAGAAGTTGAGGAATCGCACGGGGTAGATCGCACCCAGATCCACGGCAAACCACATGTCATCCGGCGGGACGTTGCGTCCAACCAGCCACATGACTCCTCCTTGGCCAAACTGAGTATTCCCACCGGTGTGAGTGTACTTTGAAGGATCATTCTCCTCGCCAGGCGAGCCGATGAAGTTCAGATTGCTTCCGTTAACGGCATTGAACGCCTCTCGGCCCCCCGGCGTATACTCACCTGAAGCGGATGCGGTAACGCCTGTAATCAACTCGGCATCTGCCACTCCGACCAGACCAAACACCAGAACAAAAGAAACCAAACACATCACTTCCTTACAACACATCACTTTCTTAAACATGATCATCCTCCTTCAAAACAAAGGATTGTATTCATGGAGACGCTGACGTCAGCGTTCCTTGTTCAAAGTTTTAAGTCTTAAGTTTTAAGTCTTAAGTTTAGTGGGCAGGGAACTCGCTAGTTATAGCGTTGAATCCACTGGGGCCAGGCAATGCGGTTGTACACCGTGGTATCAAAGCCCTTGTGCCACTTGAGTTGCCAGAGTCGCATCATGCGAACGGTACGTACAGATAGATCCATGAAGGCGATATTGATCCCACCATTGTGCCGATCGTGACAGACCCGTTTGAGGCCCCCGCCCATGCCCCAGGCAAATTCTCCATCGGTCTCCGGAGGTTCGTCCGTATGCAGGGGACGGGCCAACCAGAATCCGCTGTCTAGCATTAACGGGATTTGGTTGGGTTGCTTCTGGCTCATGGTTCGCCATTTCCACTTCGCCTGCAACTGGAAGGCATCCACATTGTCCGACGTAACCCAGGAATTGATACCATAGCTGCCTTTCGCACCGCGCACGTAAATCCAAGAGGACGTCCTCGGCACTTCC